>CAZDYX010000001.1:0-10586 GCA_964509775.1 uncultured Desulfobulbia bacterium
CAAAGAATTCGCGTCAAACCATGCCTATTTAGTCATGATAAAATGCGCCCCGACAACACTATTTTTCATATGATTTACGCTTTTGATTCAGACATGGACAAATAGAATATGCAAATTAATTTGGATATACAAAATGAAGTACTCCGATTGATTGGCCGGTTTGAAAAAAACCATTCTGGTCTATTTGGAAGTACTCCAGAACTTCTACAACATTATTTTGGTGGCAGTCGCAGACATTGGGGAAATATTTTACATAGTAATGCACAACCCACAAAAATTGATCTTGCATGTTTAAGACTTTCGATAGAATTTGATGGGCGAAGGCTACAAAAAGCATCTCAGAGTATTCGTTTTTATGCCGCTAATCCAGAAGAAAATTATCTGCGTATAAAAAACTACTGGCCTATTGATGTGGATGTATTTGGTACTATGCCTACTACATCCAGAATAACAAAACGTCAAGAAAAAGCACCGTTTATACGCCGTGACGGATCTTTGTATGATCGTGATTCTTGGAAATCTTGGGAGGATTGTTGCGGAGCATATTAAAATACTCATGCAATGAAGGATTGTAGATAAAAGGGCCTTTGGGCCGTTATAAAGAGGCCTTTGAACACATCAAGTGGCGCTTTGGTTCACGTTGTTCAAAGGTTTTTCCGTGGGAAAAAGCCGTTTTGGTAGGCTTCCACGATCTCACCCCCAACAAAGGGGGTATGATCTGGAGGCCGTATATGAAAAACGGCAATGAGAAAATTTTTTATTCACGAAAAGAAGCAGCAGAAATTCTTTGTTGCTCCATTCCAACCCTCGCCCGACGTTTAGTTGATGGATCGATTCCATTCAAAAAGCTAGGCGGTCGAGTATTAATCCCTGCAGAATTCTTTACACAATTTGCATCATCAGCTCTTCAAAACCTGGGGAGGCAATAGATGAGCGCGCCAACCGTAAATACGGACGCTCTCATTGCCGTCCTGAAACCAGAACTTGAGAAGCTTTGTCACAATGCCCCATTATTTGGCAAGATCACATTGACTGCTGATCTTCATGATGGAGACATAGGTCGAGTAACCTTAGGAATTGAAACCGCTCGCAAAATACCTCCACGCGTCATTCGGACAGGGGGGGCGTTATGAGTCAATCATTAAGGAATAACACGCTTGATCCTATGAGCCAACCTAGAATCCAGAAAATGCCAAATTTTGTACCCCTTGGGGAGCGAGAGGATATCAAGAAACTTGTCGAAGATTGGAGATCTACCGCTCTAGCTAGGTTCCCTATCCAGCGATTGGGAGAAATTGGTGTTAAGGCCTCTCGGTGGTTGGGAGACCACTTCTTGGAAGAAGGGACGGTTGGGGCTTTGATCGGTGCAAGCGGGGTTGGCAAGTCTTTTCTTGCATTGGACTTTGCTCTTTCTGTCGCAACTGGAATCCCTTGGCATGGCCGAAATGTAGTAAAAGGTCCTGTGCTTTATATCGCGGGAGAAGGACGCTACGGCATATTACGACGTGCTCGCGGTTGGGCAATCGCCCACCAGTATCAGGCAGGACTTTCAACAATACCCTTCTACATCACTCCAGGAGCAATGAATCTGAACGATGACAAATCCATAGAGGCTAGTAATCTTGCAATTAAAGCAACTTTCGCAATGATGGAACCCCCAAAGCTCTTTATTATAGACACTTGGGCAACAAATCTAGGAGCCGATGAGAATTTAACTACCGACACAATGACTGGCATTGCATCACTGGTATCACTTACCAATCCTTATGGTGCCGCAGTTCTCATTATTCACCACGTTGGTCATGCAGATAAACATAGAGGTCGAGGATCAAGCGCACTATATGCTGCACTAGACATGGAATACTTAGTTGAGAAAGGGAGAGACGGAGTAATACGTATGAGAAATACAAAATCTAGAGATAATGAACCCATCCCTCCAATGTCCTTTAAGATGCAACGTATAAACCTAGGGATAGAAAACGATCAGGGATACGAAGAGGAGACCCTAGTACCAGAGATTATTGAGCATCAAAATTTTAAAGCATCTATTGAAGCTTCCGGTAAGCGACAACTATTGGCTTTAAAGTGCCTCCAAGCTTTAGCAGCTAAGCACCACTCTGAACTTGAAGAGATAGGAAATTCCTCGAACGATGATAAGGTGGCTGTTCGAGAATGGCGAGAAGCATTCAATTTATCAGGCGGTTCAAAACAAGCGTTTTATCAAACAAAAGCAACTTTAATAAAAAATAACCGTGTAATCGAAGAAGGAGGATTTGCCTGGATAAACCAAGTGTCTTAGTATGTAGATTCGGTACGTTCGCCCCCCTTTATATAGGGGGGGCGAAACGAACCGTACCAGTAAAAAAAGGGAAAAACGTACTAAAGCGAACTAAAAACGAATTAAAAACGAACCATCGATTTGCTTTAAATTTTTAAGAGTATATCTAATTAAAGATATCTAGATGTTAAATTAGGACCGTACCACATCTTTCAACAGACTCCCGAACATTGATACCAAAGGGGAGGATTATATGTATGATTCGATAAGACCAGTTAATTTGTCATAGTTAATAACCCAAATATTATGCATATGCAACAGCGATTACGAGCTTTAAATACAAGGCGAGAATACGATCGGCTCACGTTAAAACAATGTTAAAAAGTGTTAATATTTAAGCTAAATCCAGAGCTATCTAGGCGTCTACAGAACTGGAGGGAAGTCCAAGTAGCAGATCTCCGCTTTCATGACTTCGGTCCTTGACTGGAGGAATCTAAAGTTTCTAAGAGCATTGGCGATCCATTCAACAACAGAAGAATCCAGATGACTTTTCTGGCAAAAGGTCGCCTGTTGGCAAAACAGTTGGAACCGAAGAATCTGACTGGTATTGAAATCCGTAACCTTCCACCAGCCCTGCGTCCCTTGTAGTTTTCCTGATCGACTTCCAGTAGTCAATGACCACCTCATTCGATACCTTGGTTGACCTCGGAGACGCATTCAGGTTGTTTGTCATGAAAGGACGATTGCTGAGGGGCGCTCTTGGAAATCCATGCTGATCATTGTCCCAGACCTTTGCCGGGGAATATGAATACATGCCAGAGATCGGGGATTCTGGTGTTGCACCATAGTAGAGTCGGAGGTGGATTGGTTTCGGTGCTGGAGATGGAAAGGCCATCTTATAGACTATCTGCCTGTATGTTTCCAAGCCAGGAATTCCCAAAAGGGCTTCAGGATCGGATACGTCGTAATCTATAAAGTCCCCGACTACAAACACCGTGTCGAGCTGGAAGTAGGCTTCAGGTTCGATGTTCCCATGCGTGGAGCCGAAAAGGATCAGAGAACCCTTGTCGAGCTTCGCGAGCGAAGTCGTCCTGTCCGTCTTCCTGATATACTGCTTACAGACAAAATAGATGAAGCGACCACCAAAGACGAAGGGATCGGTATTCTGGTAGTTACCTTGTTGCCCTCCTGATTGCGGTAACTTGGTAGGAAGCACAGGCTCATGGAGCCATCTTGGATGTAATGAGGTTGGGCGCTCTCGAAACTCCGATACCTTACTTGGAGGCTCCCACTCACCCCAAAACAGCAGTTGTCCATCTTGCTTGCTTTCATCAGAATTGATGTACCTACCCTTGCATCGTAGGAATTTTCGCCTGTGGGCTATGGTATTCCACGCCTTCCAGTTTCCATTCTTCTCATCAGGGCCATGCTCAGCCCCCGGATGGGCAAATTGGACTATCGAAGGCATGATTTGCCAACCTCAATTTTCTGCGCTGAAGAGATGGTTCCGAACGGAGTCTGAGCCGCCTGTCCAAATACAACCTTTACGGTCTTTCCACTGTCGAGCGTCCAGATTTGTTCAACCACACGGTATCGCTCATTCCTCTTGCTGCCATCGGACCTTGAATCGAAGGCGATCAAATCCTTGCCAACAGCATGGAAGTTGGACGAGAAGAGCTGTTGAGGTACTGAGATCAGGAGAACATCAGGCTGGAGTTCATCGATGAGTTGCTTCCAGAGTCCATTGCCCTCCCAGTACAGCAGGGATTGCTGGCTTTGCGTCAATTTGCTCCAAGTGGGATTGGTCGCAATAGGAGAACAGATGTCTGTATGCAACGCCCGATTTTTTGTCCTGCCGGAATAGTATGAACAACCCATCCCCTTTAGTACTGGCTCATAACACGAGAACCAAAAGAGAGGTTCATCCTGAAAATAGGGGTTCAACGACTCAATTAGATTGCCCTCGTCCGGCTTCCACTTCTTGAACCTGCAAAAGGAATAAGCATCTCCCTTCTTCATGCAAAACTCATTGTCAGAAGGGTTCTTTCCTACCGTGACGACCTTCAGCAAGGAGGATCGGTATTCGTCCAGATTGCCGAAGTAGAGTATTGGCAGGCTCGGTTTCACGACGAAATCTCGATGCGAGTTGGTGGCAAAATACTCCAAGGTATGGGCAACTATATTCTTGCTAAGCATGGCTGCTCCTGATACTTCACAATATCATAACTCTATGATTGCAATATATATAATCGAATTTTAATAAGTTGACTTCTAAGACTTTCTTTCAAATTGAACAACACAATCTGATTTCTTATTTGACAATAGATTAGATCGCAGATATCGTAAGCAATCATGTCAAAACTTGAAGATCTAAGGCCGGATGCCTGCATCCGGGGCATTCTGCCAGATGTTCCTGTAACCGTCGTGTCAATACAGTGGTTCGGCTCTGATGCGATAGAACTTACCTATAAGGATCCTTCTGGGAAGGTCGACCATCAGATCCTGTACCGGAGTGACGAACCCCGCTTCGCTGTAGTAGAGGAAGGGAGACCCTGGAGCTTCGACGGGGACGGCGCCCTGTTCCGGCTTGTCTCGGAAGCGCAGCGCATCAGGCTTGCCCACCTATTTGATCCCGTGCTGGCGGTACATACCTCGGTAGTCGAGCCGCTTCCACACCAGATTACGGCAGTCTACGAAGCCATGTTGCCGCGCCAGCCGCTCCGGTTCCTGCTCGCCGACGATCCCGGCGCGGGCAAGACCATCATGGCAGGACTCCTCATAAAGGAACTCATTGCGCGCGGAGATTTGCAGCGATGCCTCGTCGTCTGCCCGGGAAGCCTCGCCGAGCAGTGGCAGGACGAGCTGTATCAGCGATTCAATTTACCTTTCGATATTCTTACAAACGACAAGCTCGAATCATCAAGGACAGGGAACTGGTTCATGGAGGCAGACCTCGTCATCGCTAGGCTCGACAAGCTTTCGAGAGACGAAAAGCTCCAGGAAAAACTCAAAGCCCCTGATTGCCGCTGGGATCTTGTAGTCTGCGACGAAGCACACAAGATGTCGGCTACCTTCTTCGGCGGGGAGGCTAGCTACACCAAACGCTTCAGGCTCGGACAGCTGTTGTCTACGGTAACGAGACATTTTCTCCTTATGACCGCAACGCCGCACAACGGTAAGGAACAGGACTTTCAGCTTTTCCTATCGCTGCTCGATGGCGACAGATTCGAAGGCCGTTTCCGCGATGGCGTGCATGCCAGCGATGCCAGCGACCTCATGCGACGCATGATCAAGGAACAACTGCTCAAGTTCGACGGAAAGCCCCTCTTCCCGCAGCGCATCGCAACCACGGTACCCTACAAATTGTCTAATCTGGAAGCTTCGCTCTATGCCGCAGTGACGACCTACGTCCGGGAGGAATTCAACCGGGCAGAGGCCTTGCAGAACGACAAGCGAGCCGGTACGGTCGGCTTCGCCCTCACCGTTCTGCAGCGACGGCTTGCTTCTTCGCCCGAGGCGATCTATCAGTCCCTCAAACGAAGGCGGGAACGGCTGGAGTCCCGTCTGCACGAGCTTGAATTAGTGCAGCGGGGGAACATTGCGGCAGGGCTCGCGTCGAACGGAGTATCGATTGCAGCTGAAGACCTGGACGACCTCGATGAAGCGCCAGACCAGGAAGTCGAGCTTCGGGAAGAGGAAGTTCTTGACCAGGCCACTGCAGCAGGAAGCATCATGGAGCTCAAGGCTGAAATCGCAACCCTTCACCATCTGGAGGAATTGGCTGCGACAGTCAGGCGGAGCGGCACCGATACGAAATGGCGCGAACTTGCATGCCTACTCGAGGAAATCTTCCGGGCTGCGCCACCGCAGGATACGCAAAACACGGAAGGCTCGGTTCCCCGTCCCAAATCCTCACCCCGGCAGAAACTCGTCATATTCACCGAGCATAGGGACACACTGAATTACCTCAGGACGCGCATCACCACCCTCCTTGGCAGGGATGAAACCGTGGTAATGATTCATGGCGGGATGGGCCGGGAAGAACGCATTAAAGCTCAGGAGGCTTTAAAATTCCAAGCAGAAGTCCAGGTGCTCCTCGCCACCGATGCCGCAGGCGAAGGCATCAACTTGCAGCGCGCCCATCTCATGGTCAATTACGACTTGCCGTGGAATCCCAACCGACTCGAGCAGCGTTTCGGGCGCATCCACCGCATCGGGCAAACCGAGGTCTGTTTCCTCTGGAATCTTGTCGCCAGCGAAACCCGTGAAGGTGATGTGTACCACAAGCTGCTCGATAAGCTTGCGGAAGCCCGCGCCGCCCTTGGTGGCCAGGTCTTCGACGTGCTTGGTAAGCTCATGTTCGAAGGTAAATCCCTGAGGGAACTGCTCATCGAGGCGGTGCGGTACGGTGATCTTCCTGAAGTCCGCGCCAGACTCGAAATGGCCGTCGAGAATGCAGTCAACACGAAAGAGATCCAGGAACTGCTCGAGGAGCGAGTACTCGTCCGTGAAATGATGGATTCGAGCAGGGTGCGGCGTATCCGTGAAGACATGGAACGTGCAGAGGCGAGGCGGCTTCAGCCTCATTACATAGAATCCTTCTTTGCAGAGGCTTTTACCCGGCTGGGCGGCACCATGCGTCAACGGGAGCCCCGGCGTTACGAACTCACCCATGTCCCGGCGATCATAAGGAATCGAGACAGGATCATAGGCGTACGAGAGCCGGTGCTCCCGCATTACGAACGGGCAACCTTCGAAAAAGAACTAATCGCGCCGCAGGGAGTGCCTCTGGCGTCCTTCATCTGCCCGGGCACCCCGCTTCTCGATTCAGTGATCGATCTTACCCTTGAGCGGAACCGCGAACTCCTCAAGCGGGGAACAATCCTTGTGGATGAACGCGACCACGGGACTGCCCCGCGGATGTTCTTCTATCTTGAGCATGCCATTCAGGACGCAAGCCTTACCCATGCAGGCGATCGCCGGGTGATCTCCAAACGGGTGCTGCATCTGGAACTGGACAGCACAGGGACTGCCCGCCATATCCACTATGCCCCCTACCTGGATTTCCGCCCTCTCGCCGCTGATGAACCTGATGTCGATACGATCCTTTCCCGCCCCGAGTGCGGTTGGATCACTAAAGAGCTCGAAAAAACTGCACAGACTTACGCGATCACATCAATCGTTCCCGAGCACCTCGAGGAGGTCAGGAAGGAACGGATGGAACGGATCATGAAGACCGAAGCTGCCGTGAAAGACCGGCTCACGAAGGAGATCAATTACTGGGACCACCGGGCTGAGGAACTAAAAGCGCAGGAGCAGGCCGGAAAGCCAAATGCCAAGCTCAATTCAGCAGAGGCCCGCAAGCGTGCAGATCTTCTCCATGGGCGGCTTCAAAAGCGGCTTGAAGAACTCAAGCTCGAAGCGCAGATTGCACCGCTGCCGCCGGTGATACAGGGTGGCTTCCTGGTGGTGCCAATAGGCCTTATCAAACATATCCAGGGCAAGCCTGCAGCAGAGCCAGACAGGGTAATAGATACCCAAGCCAGTGCCGCCCGTGCCCGCGCGATCGTGATGGAGGTCGAACGAAGCCTTGGGTTCGAACCCACGGACCGGGAATTCGATAAACTCGGGTATGATATCGAAAGCCGGGTACCAGAAACTGGTAAATTACGCTTTATCGAGGTGAAAGGTCGGGTTGCTGGCGCGTCGGTAATTACGGTTACCCGGAATGAAGTGCTGTACTCCCTGAATAAACCGGAAGATTTCATTCTTGCAATCGTCGAGTTTTTCGATGAATCAACACATAAGGTACATTATATTAGGCAACCATTCAAACAAGAGCCAGATTTTGATGTTGTCACCCAGAACTACGATTTTGCTGGATTGTTAGAACGAGCTAGAGAGCCTTGCTGATGAGCCAGCCTGAATATTTTGAACGAATTCAATTGGAGGCATGTAGTCTATGGGAAAGCCTAGAAGCTAAGCCAATTTTAGCCGCACCGTGGCATCAACTGTTCAAACAAGTACAAAGCCCAAAACATGTTGTTTCAGAATTGTTACAGAATGCTGATGATGCTGGGGCTACCAATGTAACGATCAAAGTTGAAGGTAACACATTTATATTATCTCACGATGGAGAGGATTTTACCGAAGAACATTTTTCCTCGCTATGTAGATTCGAATACTCGAATAAACGAGTCCTGCACACTATTGGATTCAGAGGAATCGGTTTTAAAAGTACTTTCAGTCTTGGCAACACTGTTCAGTTGAAGACGCCGACACTTTCCCTGCATTTTAAAAAGGAACGTTTCACAGAACCTATTTGGGATGGAGAGCATACCAAGGATACAGAAATACGAGTTGATATACTTGACGAGAGTCGTCGCAAAGAATTGCTGTCAAATATCGATTCGTGGCAGGAGAATCCTGTATCACTACTCTTCTTCAAATCAATCAAACAGCTGAACATTGGTGAAAGACAAGTGTATTGTGTTGATTGTGGTGCTGGCCCAGTCCCAAGGTCAGAGCGTTATATTGTAAACGATGCTGATATGAGTGAGATTATAGTCTTCAGTTCGATTGAGGAATATTTTCCAGAAGAGGCTCTTGACGAAATAAAAAATGAGAAGCTTTATGCGACCGATATAGAAAAGGTAATCGATTTCCCTCCGTGTAAAGTAAATATCGTTTTGGGTCTGAAGGGTCAACTTTTTTCTATACTCCCAACTGGTGTCATAACAGATCTACCTTTTGCATGCAATGCCCCATTTATACAAGATCCTGCCCGCCTTATTATAAAAGACCCTTCAATTTCACCTACAAATCGTTGGCTTCTGGAAAGGATCGGTAAACTGGCATCAGAGGTAATGGTAGATTGGATTGGTAATGATACGTTAGATTTAAAAGAAAGAGCCAAGGCATATGGGTTGATGCCAGATGATCCGAAAGTATCGGGAACCATAAGCGATTCTTGCCAATTTATAGTGGTGGAAGCATTTTATAATGCATTGAACAAAAAACATCCTGTATTAACGACAGATGGTACAGTAGTTGAAATTGGGTTAGCCATTTCTGTTCCGATAATTCTTCATAAAATATGGGATGCTAAAGATATCTCCCAAATCATACAGGAAAGATTCACTCCACTTCTTTCGGGCGAGGTGAAAGAGGATTATCGGCTGAAAATGATTCGACGTAATTGGGTTAAAGAAATTAAAAAATTAGCTATCTTAAATTGCCTTACAGAGGTTCATCCTAACCGACCTTCAACTAATGAGAAACTACTTACTCTATGGTTGTATCTTCTACCAGAAATAACAAAAACCTGGATTTTTTATAATACAAAGAAGTTAAATGTATTACCTGTTCGCGATCAATCCATGCTCTTTTGCTCAGATGAATCAATAAAAATTGATATTTCTAATTCACCTTTAGTCGACAATGATTGGTATTTTTTAAATCAATTTTTGAATATTATTGATGAAGAATGGATACATTACCTACAGTTTATCACTAGTATAAATTCAGAGAAAAATAGCCTAACATCAAGAGATCGATCAGAAAACATTGATAGTGTAATAAAATCTTTAGGTATTGATGAGGTACCCCATAATGATCGCATAATTGAGCTTGTTGCTAAAAATATTTTCGATTCTAAAAATTCTACACATAGAAACTATTTTCAACTGACGCAAATCGCGGCGCGCCTTTCTGCAAAGGTACCAATGGGTTTTCTATATGTTACCAAAGATAATCTACTTCATAGTGTAGAAGAATGTATCATTCAAGAATCTCCTTTAGTTGAAAAGTCCCTACCTGAAATGTATCTTAATCTCCATACGATTTCAGATAGGTACACATCTGAGTTTATATCATGTACACATCTACAGTGGAATGACTGGTTACACTCTGAAAAGTCTTGTGTTAGAACATTCCCTCTTCCAATTAAAAAAACTAGAATTGAGTATAATAAACATAACCTTGAAGCAGAATTTAAAAGTCGTGGCTATAGTCTACCATTTATTTATCCATATGAAAAAAATCGATTTACTATTCTTGATTTTGATTTCAACGAAGAATTTTGGTTATTTTGGAATAACCTCGCAAATAGCATCCCGAGTATTTGGGCTCAGATTATGAAAGAAATACTTTCTCTCCCAGATGAAATATTAATCACTGTCTCATACTCTACTGCCTATCAAAATCATGCAAGCAATGCTAATAAGGAAATACTAACTAAACCATATAAACCAACATGGATTTTAAAATTTACTGAATTGCCATGTTTAATAGATAACCATGGCCAAGT
>CAZDYX010000001.1:10596-61833 GCA_964509775.1 uncultured Desulfobulbia bacterium
AAAAAACCTAGAGAGTTATATGCCCGTACTCAAGCAACGGAATCACTTTTAGGAATTGAACCCTTTGTGGATAAGTTTCTTGATTCTGAAGAAAACCACAAATACCTTGAAATGTTAGGGGTTGCCTTCACACCGTTAAGCCCTGAAAGCCTAATCGAAAGATTGCGAATTTTGAAAAACGCAACAGGTATCCCTAAAAGGGAAATCGAAAATTGCTATCGTAGGCTAGATAGTTATATTCAAGAGGCATCAACTGAGGATCTTGAAATATTGAAGACTGCATTCGAAGTTGAAAAACTTATTCTTCATAATGCAGATGATTGGGTAAATTCCTCAGGGGTATTCCTTCATGCGAATGATGAAGATGCCCCCGGTGCACCATTGATTAGGGATTCTGTAAAAGAACTAGCATTATGGGAAAGGTTAAGAATTCCAACCAGACCCGATTATGAATTCGTTATTAAATGGCTAGGAACGCTACCTAGCAACCAAAAATTAGATGAGTCAGACCTCAAACGAGTCTGCTCAATCTTGGCTAGGCATGGCTATAGGGTCATTGAAGAATGCAGGAGTGTACTTAACCTTATGGGAGAATGGGTACCTCTTGACAGCATTCAGTACTGGATTTCTAAATCCTTAGAGACTCCATTCAGCGATGATCTATACGCGGGTATAAGAAGAAAAACTGCGGACCTGCGTAGTCTGCCAGAAGGATCTAAATTACCGTCCGGGCTTGAATCATGTCGATCGCTAATCGAAAAAATAGAAAACCGAATTCAACCTTCTATAGAAAGCATTGCCGAAAAAGCAGTTGAGGTTTCTTGGATAACCACATGTGGGGGATTCCTTGAGAGGGTGATACTAAAAGACCTAGAAATGGTAAAAGAGGAGAATATCCTCAACCTTGCGAAGAGGATGTCAAAGACACGAGTTGCTGAAGTGGATACGATTAAATCCACCCCCTACCTTAATGGAACTCCCGCTGGTTTGCAAAAGCAGATGGAGGCTGTATGGATTAATGAAATCCTCTGTATAATAAGGATGAAGAATGCAAGAAAAGCAAAAGTTCTTCCGAGAGAACTTGGAAATACCTTCCAGAATCAAGAAATAGTTGATGCAATTGTTTATTGCTGTGATAGAACAGAACAGACCATAAAGGACTACTTTGAGTCTAACTTCCAGTTAGATCCTGTGTCTGATAACCAACCGGTGGAACGTCAGAAAGAACCAAAAAAAAACCAATCTGAAGATACTTCCTTTTGGAAAACACCAAATATAGAAGGAAATCCCATTGAATTAGCTACTGAACATGAAAATGAGGGTAACTCAACAAGTACAATAGAAAAGGAAGCTTCTGGTGTAGTTGAACATCATCCAGTTCATCCTGAACATAAAGCGGTTCCGCTCATCGAGCGATTTGCTAGAGCTCTTGGGTATATCAGGGAATCAGATCAAAAATATAAGCATCAAGACGGAAAATGCATTATTAAAAATTCTGAATCTAGATTCCCATGGGAACTTGTAGATAAATCAGGAAATCACATAAAATCCTATTATCCTAAAGAGTGTTGCCTTCGTGCGGGATCTATCGAAATTCCGGCAGATGTATGGAATCTCCTTGAAGAAGACCCTATCCACTACTCCCTCATCCTAATAGAAGCAGATAGAACCCCATTCGAGTATACAGGAGAACTTCTCATCAAGCTTAAGCAGAAAGGTGACATCACCCTATTCCCGGCTAGTTACAATATACTGGCTAATGATCGGTAAAATCGTTGGAGTTTTATGAGTAATACGATTACATCCGTAAACCCTTTTGAAGCAACGCTTCAATCTCTAGGACGTGCTTTCACAGTCCGAGATATCGCGACATATGACCTTATCACTTGTCGGGAAGATGATTCCATCGATAAAGTATTAAAGATTCCTGACTATGAAGGGCTCGACTATATCCCTGTGAAGAATCAATTGGGAACGATTATCGGGATACTAGAGCGACCAAACATGGAATTAGCACCCACATCCGCTGGTTCGAAGATGCGACACTTAGACGACGAAATTCTAGCTTCAGCAGATACCTCATTGATACCCGCACTCGAACGGCTTGTGAATACAGGATATCTACTTATATTGGACCAGTGCCGGGTTTCTGGAATAGTGACCAAGGCAGATATCCAGAAAATGCCTGTGGTTCTTCTAGCATTTACTTTTTTAGTACATATTGAATCTCTCATGGCGAATGCCATTACGTCGCGTTGTAAGAATGAACAGGAATGGATTGAGCTTCTTAGTAAAAAGAATCAGCATCAACTAAAGCTTAACTATGATAGACAAGTTGGGTTAGGGTTTGATCTGCCGCGCATTGTTTTAACCGGATTCCTACAAAAAATGATACTCTTAATCAAGTTATATAAATTGCCAATAGAGGATTCCATTGAATTGGATGAATTGAAGGAGTTGCGGAATCAAGTGGCTCATTCTCGATTTACCATACAGAACGATGAAGATGTTCGACTGTTAGTAAAAAGAATAAACCTATCAAAGAAGTGGATCGATTTTATACCTGTTATGATTAATAAAGGATTAAGCTCATGAGTACTCCTAAAAAACTAATCGAAGTAGCCCTTCCTCTGGAAGCCATCAATAGTGCCAGCGCCAGCAAAAAATCAACCCACCGCAGTCATCCGAGCATTCTCTCTCTCATTGACAAAGCGGCTACTGGCGGCAGCACAGGCGGTAATCTTCGTGCAGATGGTTGACGATCCCTACTCATATCTCTGCCTTTTCCCGAGCAAGAATCCCAAGGGGAAGGAGCCGGTTTGATGAGTACTACTCATGTGTTATTCCCCAATCCCTCCAAGTTCATCAGCGCATTATGTGATCCTGGCAATCTTTTCATCCTTGGCGCTGGAGCCTCTTCAGAGTTTATGCCACCTGGCAACGCATTCTTACGGAATATTGGAACCCTCTGGATAAAGGGTGAAGGGTTCTCCCCCAGGTCCAGCATTTCAAAGATATCCAAGCGTCTTCTACAGAGCAGATGCTTCCAGGATGGACTGGATGCAGCACTTATCGGACTCATCCCGGACCGGGGAGCTGAGTGGATAGTGTCCTACTTGCTATCACCCTCTACGAAAGTCAAACCGTACTTAAGCTATGAAGTGTTTAAGAGAATAGCACGGCCTTTTACTATAGCTAACTACAATCATGATGCGCTTGCTAGGCTTTCTCTTGGAGGTTTATCGGAGACCAGGATTCTGGAACCTCACGGTTCAACCTATCCCGGGCTTAAGGAACTTTTCGATGAAGTGGAAATACAGGAGTATGCCGATATGGATATTCCTGCACCCAATGCTGATAACTTCATCATGCTTAAGCCAGAACCGTCAATATTTGCACACTCTCCATTCTTCAATCTACTCGATCGAACCAGAAGCCGAGTTCAGAATGTGATTTTTATCGGATACTCATTCAGCCTTCAGCAAGATGGTATAAGAGATGACGCGGTTTCGTATGACTACTTCACCGACTACCTCCAAGGCAAGAGAACTTTTGTGGTTATGCCGGAGCCGCACAAACTGGTTGAAGAGTTGTCTGGAGAATTGCATACTCGAGACGTTTATGGTATTCCTCTCCGCTGGGATCTCTTTTCACAGGCAGTGTTCTCCAGCGAAGTGGTCTTTAGCCCTGTCACTCGTGCTACCTGTCTCGCTTCGATACCCAAACTAATATCGATCTACCAAGAGTTGCTAGAAACAGCCCAAAGCAGAGAAGGAATCAAATGAGTACTCAAAATACATACCCTAAGAAACTAATCGAAGTAGCCCTCCCCCTGGAAGCAATAAATATTGCCAGCGCCCGCGAGAAGTCTATCCGTCATGGTCACCCTAGTACCTTCCATCTCTGGTGGGCTAGGCGACCTCTTGCGGCGGCCCGGGCAGTCATTTTCTCGCAAATGGTGGACGATCCTTCCTCGCATCCTGATCTGTTCCCCACTGAGAAGGCCCAAGAGAAGGAGCGCCAGCGTCTTTTCCGCATCATTGAGGACCTGGTGCTCTGGGAGAATACGACTAATGAAGAAGTCCTCCAGCGGGCACGGGATGCGATCTGGGGAACCTGGCGCCGCACCTGCGCAGCGAATGCCGACCATCCGCGCGCCAAGGAATTATTCGACCGCAACAAGCTCCCGGCGTTCCACGATCCCTTCGCAGGCGGTGGTGCCCTACCGCTTGAAGCCCAGCGTCTGGGCTTGGAGAGCTATGCAAGCGACCTGAACCCTGTGGCGGTCCTCATCAACAAGGCGATGATTGAGGTTCCTCCTAAGTTCGCCGGGAAGCCTCCAGTGAACCCTGAGACAAGGAAAAAGAAAGACTTGATCGAACGGGAGTGGAAGGGAGCACAGGGCCTCGCCGAAGACGTCCGCTACTACGGCAAGTGGATGCGAAACGAAGCAGAAAAGCATATTGGCCATCTCTACCCCAAAATCGAGGTGACGGCGGATATGGCCAAGAACCGGCCCGATCTCAGACCCTATGTCGGCAAGAAGCTCACTGTTATCGCATGGCTTTGGGCACGGACGGTAAAGAGCCCAAACCCTGCATTCAGCACTGTCGATGTGCCCTTGGCTTCGACTTTCATGCTCTCGACAAAAGCGGGGAAGGAAGCGTATGTCGAGCCGGTGATCGAGGACACAGGCTATCGCTTCACTGTTAAGGTGGGGAAGCCAAAAGATGCCGAAGCAGCGAAGAGCGGGACTAAGTTATCACGCGGTGCGAATTTCCAATGCCTGATGTCCGGAATCCCAATTCCGAGTGACCATATCTACAACGAGGCAAACGCCGGTAATATGGGTGCTCGGCTCATGGCGATTGTTGCAGAGGGCGATCGAGGTCGAGTTTATCTCGCACCGACGGCGGAACATGAAGTTATCGCGTCGAAGGCAATGCCCGAGTGGAAACCTGAGGTAATGATGCCCGAGAATCCGCGCTGGTTCTCGCCACCCCTCTATGGCCTCAAGACCTACGGTGACCTCTTCACTCCCCGCCAACTCGTGGCGCTGACAACCTTCTCAGACTTGGTGGGCGAAGCTCTTGAGCAGGTGAAACATGATGCCATCTCTGCCGGCTTGCCTGATGATGGTAAACCTCTGCGGGATGGAGGGACTGGGGCATCGGCCTATGCAGAAGCGGTGGGGGTGTATCTAGCGTTTGCATTAAGCAAGCAAGCGGACCTTGGGAATAGCTTGTGTCGATGGGAGCCAATCGCGCAGTGCCCGCGTCAGCTTTTTGGTCGCCAAGCTATACCGATGATATGGGACTTTGCTGAAGGCAATCCGCTTGGAGAGAGTTCAGGTGCATGGATTGTCTTTATTGATGGAATTGTAAAGGCTTTTTCAAAAACGTTTGAGTTTATTTCATCATCGGCATATGGTTACTCACAACAAGCAGATGCTGGCCGACAAGAAATATCTAAAGGCAAAGTTGTATCAACTGACCCTCCGTATTACGATAACATTGGCTATGCAGACCTTTCGGATTTCTTCTACGTTTGGTTACGGCATACTCTAAAGCTAGTTTTTCCGGATCTCTTCACGACACTTGCGGTTCCAAAGGCTGAAGAATTGGTTGCCACGCCTTATCGACATGGAAGCAAAGAGAAGGCAGAAACCTTTTTTCTTGATGGAATGACACAGGCCATGCATCGCCTTGCCGAGCAGGCGCACCCTGCGTTCCCAGTCACTATTTATTATGCCTTCAAGCAGTCTGAAAGCGATAGCCAAGATGGTACTTCGAGTACCGGCTGGGAGACTTTTCTTGACGCTGTTATTCGCGCTGGTTTCTCTATGACTGGCACTTGGCCGATTCGTACAGAAAATGACAGTCGTATGATTGGTCAAGGTACCAATGCACTCGCCTCCAGTATCGTACTTGTCTCTCGTCAGCGTCCAACTGATGCACCTACCATCACACGCCGCGACTTCCTTTCTGCTCTCAAGACCGAACTCCCTCCCGCCCTCGTAAAACTCCAGAAGGGTAATATCGCCCCAGTTGACCTCGCCCAATCTGCCATCGGTCCCGGCATGGCCGTCTTCACCCGCTACGCTAAGGTCATCGACGCTTCAGGGAAGGCCCTTTCGGTCCGCGAAGCCCTTGCCCTCATAAACCAGACCCTCGACGAGGCCCTCTCCCAGCAGGAAGGCGACTTCGACGCCGACAGCCGCTGGGCTCTCGCCTGGTTCGACCAGTTTGGCTTTGCCGAGGGAGAGTACGGCGTAGCTGAAACTCTCTCCAAGGCCAAGGACACCTCGGTATACGGCATGGTGGAAGCGGGCATTCTCGTTTCGGGAAAGGGCAAGGTTCGGTTATTGAAGCCGGTGGAACTCGCCTCCAACTGGGATCCCACAACCGATGCCCGCCTCACCAACTGGGAGACGGTTCACCAGCTCATCCGAGTACTGGAGGTTGGGGGCGAAGGTGATGCAGCCGAACTTGCGCGAAAGCTTGGCAGCAAGGCCGAGGCTGCACGGGAACTTTGCTATCGACTCTATACCCTCTGCGAACGAAAGAAGCGGGCACAGGAAGCCCTCTCCTATAACGGTCTTGTGCAGAGTTGGCCGGAGATCATGAGGCTGGCGACGGAGGGTGGGAAACTAAAAGCGAAGAGCGGAGAGTTGTTCGAGGATGCCGAGGAGTAAGCTATGCCAGAAGACAAGCGGTTTATATGCCTGGCAAATTCCAGGAAACGCAAGGGATTCTGCATTATAGGTATCGTTTTATTGGATGGCGCACCTGATGGATGGATCCGACCAGTAAGCTCATGAAACAACGGCAGATCGAGACATTTGTTGACTCTGAGATCATCCGCGACGGTTGCCTACTATGCAGCGAGGATGCTCCAACGCATTGCCATCGGAGACTCGTTGCCGAGTATCTCCAGGATGCGTGGAAGGACATCGATATTATTCACCTGAAGTGAGGCTAGCCCCATGTCGAAACCTGGTATAGAAGCACTGGACATGATAGGAAAAAGTGCTATTATTCCTATCATGGTAAAGAAAGAGGAATATCGACAAATCATTTCAAATAAAGTTATTAAGAGAGTGCATCATCTTGGTCGTGGTTCCGTATTTTCGGCAAGTAAATTCGCCGATATCGGCCCAGGGGCTGCGATCGACCTGATCCTTTCACGTCAAGCAAAGCGTGGTACGATCCGTCGCATTGCCCGGGGACTCTACGACTACCCTGTCAAGGATCCGGAGTTGGGACTGCTGAGCCCTTCTGTCGAGGCTATCGCGAAGGCACTGTCTGAAGCCGGACGCCTGAAGCTTCAGCCATCGGGAGCGTATGCAGCCAATCTTCTTGGATTATCCGAGCAAGTGCCGATGAAAATCGTCTTTCTTACCGACGGGGCTTCGAGAAAGGTCAAGGTTGGGAACCGCGAGATCATCCTCAAGCGAACCACCCCACGCAACATGGCCGCAGCGGGTCGCCTGGGCGGCCTTGTAATACAAGCCCTGCGATACCTTGGGCAAGATTCCGTCGATGCCGAAGTTGTCGCCAGGTTGAAACGAGCCGTTCCTCCTGAAAAACGTGCGGAGGTGGTCAAAGACTCCCTTTCGGCTCCAGTCTGGATTAGGACCCTCCTTTCCCAGGTTTTTGCGGAAAAAGGTGGGTCACATGGATGAATTCCATGCGTTGCCTGAAGCGAGGCGTCAGATCATTTTTCAGGAAGCCGGAACTCGCCTCGGGTTGCCTGCCATTAGCATCGAGAAGGATTGGTGGGTAACCCGAGTCCTCGAATCCCTCTTTTCGTCACAGGAAATAGCACCTCTTGTTACATTCAAGGGAGGCACTTCGCTTTCGAAGGCGTTCAACCTTATCAGAAGATTTTCTGAGGATATTGATCTGGTGATAGATCGCAAAAGCCTGGCCATACCAGAAGATCAGGATCCTGAATCCGCACCATCTGGACGGAAGAGAAAACTCGGAGTGAAGCAGGTCAAGCATTCATGCGCGGCATGCATCAAGGACAGGATTCTGCCAACGCTGCGGGCGGATTTTGATCTGCATGGATTGTCTGATGCGACACAGATTGAAGTAGACCCCCTTGATCCGGAACAGCACACGGTTCTGGTGCAGTATAAGAGTTTGTTCACATCAGGAGCAGGTAGATACACACGCCCAGCGGTAAAGGTGGAGTTGGAAGCCCGATCGGAAGATGAGCCTTCTCTGCAACGTGAGATCCAATCAATCGCAGCACAGGAATTTTCCGATGCCTCCTGGGCGCATGCAGTTTCCGTGAGAACCCTAGATCCAGCAAGAACTTTCATCGAAAAGGCGTGCCTGTTGCACGAAGAAAACATGCGACCACCTGATAAAAATATAAAGGTTGCTATGTCCCGGCATATTTACGATTTGCACTTGATGATGGATTCAGACTTTGGGAAACGTGCCTGTGTAGACCGGCCCTTGCTCGACAGGGTTTTAAAGAACCGACGGATCTACTTCGAATATACATGGCTTGATTATGAAAAATTTGGCCCTGGTTACTTCAAGTTTGTACCTCCAGCAGATCGGATAGGTTTCTGGCGCGATGATTATAGAAGCTTGTGTGAAAACATGGTTTTCGGCGAAGCTCCGGAATTTTCTGATTTGATGGATTCGCTTGCTGCGCTGGAAATTAAATTGAATAATAAATAGGAAAACGAGGAAAAAAATGGCAATTTCCAATTACGAACGTGTCGGAAAGTCGATGGAACTACTCAAGGCAGGCTTGGCTCCCTTCGCCGAACGGGAAGTCTTCGCCAGGCTCCGCACCATTGACGCCCAAGCTATGATTGAAGACTTCGCATCAGCTGACAGGATGCTGGCCGGCAAGGAGATGGCTGACTGGGATGTCCAGGCGCTTTTAAACTTCCTGTGGACACGCTGGAATGAAGTATTCAGCAGGACTCTCGGCAATGCTGAGCGCAGCCTTGTCAGTGAACTCCGGGAGCATCGTAACAGATGGGCCCATCAGGCGAACTTCTCAAGCGATGACGCTTATCGTGCCCTGGACTCTGTCGGGCGCCTCCTTACCGCAGTCTCTGCCCAAGAAGCTGATGAGCTCGAGAAAATGAAGAACGAGCTCTTGCGGCTCCGTTTCGACGAGCAGGTGCGCAACGAGCGTCGCAAGGGCCTTAGCTCTACCATTGAAAGCGCGGTAACCGGCACCTTAAAGCCCTGGCGCGAAGTCGTGACGCCACATCGCGATGTGGCTTCTGGGAAATACCAGCAGGCTGAATTCGCGGCTGATCTGTGGCAGGTCCATCTGGGCGAGGGCTCCGATGAATATCGGAATCCTGCCGAATTCTTCAGAAGAACCTATCTCACCAACAGCCTCAAGGGGCTTCTGGTGAGCGCGATCCGGCGACTCACGGGCTCAGGCGGGGATCCTGTCGTCCAGCTTCAGACCAACTTTGGCGGTGGCAAAACGCACTCCATGCTTGCCCTTTATCACCTTTTCTCCGGGGTGAGTCCCGTTGATCTCATCGGGGTAGACGAAGTGCTGAAAGAGGCTGCTGTCTCGAACGTACCGAAGGCCCGCCGCGTCGTGCTGGTTGGCAACAAGATCTCTCCGGGCAATCCTTCCACCAAGATCGACGGAACGGTCGTGCGCACACTCTGGGGAGAGCTTGCCTGGCAGCTTGGTGGCAAGAAAGCTTTCTCCCGCATCGAAGCCGATGATAAAAATGCAACGAGCCCCGGAGACGTCCTTCGTGAACTATTCAACGAGTACGGGCCTTGTCTCATCCTTATCGATGAGTGGGTTGCGTACGCCCGTCAGCTCCACGACCAGGGTGATCTGCCGGCAGGTGACTTCGAAACGCATTTCAGCTTTGCCCAGGTACTCACGGAGTCCGCCAAGCTGGCTAAAAACTGCCTCCTCGTAATAAGCCTTCCGGCATCAGATGATTCAGGCTCCCCCCATACCCTCGCCGATGATGCCGAAGTCGGTGGACAGCGCGGCCGGGAAGCCTTGGTTCGGTTGCGCAATGTCATCGGCCGTGTCGAGTCTTCGTGGCGGCCTGCGAGCGCAGAAGAAGGCTTCGAAATAGTCCGTAGGCGGCTTTTCGAGCCTCTGAACGATGCAGCCCACTTCAAGGATCGCGACATCATCGCCCGGGCTTTTTCCAGCTTCTACCAGAGCCAGCAACAGGAATTCCCTCCAGAAAGCCGCGATGCAGATTACGAAAAGCGCATCAAGGCAGCCTATCCCATCCATCCTGAGATCTTCGACCGCCTCTATACCGACTGGTCCACGCTGCTCAAATTCCAGCGTACGCGGGGCGTACTGCGCCTCATGGCTGCGGTCATCCATAGCCTCTGGGAAAAAGGCGACAAGAACCCGCTTATCATGCCCGCCAACATCGCCATCGATGATGCCCGAGTCCAATTCGAAATGACGCGTTATCTCTCCGACAACTGGGTGCCCATCATTGAGAAGGATGTGGACGGCCCCGGGTCCCTTCCCCTGCGCATCGACGCCGAAGTGCCAAACCTTGGCAAGTTTGCCGCTGCACGGCGCGTGGCGCGTACCATTTATCTCGGCTCCGCACCCACCGCCGACGCAGCCCATCATGGTATCGAAGATCGCCGCATCAAGCTCGGCTGCGTCATGCCCGGCGAGTCGCCGGCAGTATTCGGCGATGCGCTCAGGCGCCTTTCAGGCGCTGCCACCTACCTGTACCAGGATGGTTCCCATTTCTGGTATTCTACCCAGCCGACGGTCACAAAGCTTGCAGAGGACAGGGCAGAGCAACTCAAGCGTGAACCGGACAAGGTCATCCAGGAACTAGACAGCAGGCTGCGGATTGATCTCAAGCAGAAGGGTGACTTCGAACGCATCCATCCTTTCCCGCATGGCGGTCAGGATGTCCCCGATGACAGGGATACGAGGCTTGTAGTCCTAAGTGTCGATCATCCGTACATCAGAGATTCGGACAACGCAGCCGAAGCCGAAGCTCGAAAGATTCTCGAATACCGCGGCACATCGCCACGGCTGTACCGTAACAACCTCGTGTTCCTCGCTGCCGACAAGAACCGCCTCCAGGATCTCGATGAGGCAACCCGCAGATTCCTTGCATGGTCTTCTATCCTTGCGGAGAAGGATCAGCTGGACTTGAGTCCCTATCAGGTTAAGCAGGCGGAACAGCAGTTGAAGACTGCCGACACTACCGTAACAGTACGGCTGCCGGAGACCTATCAATGGATTCTTGTCCCCGGCCAGACTACCCCGCAGGCTCCTGTCGAGTGGCATGCGATCAAGGTTTCAGGGTCCGAGCCTCTCGCCGTCCGTGCCTGCAAGAAGCTAAAAAGCGAAGAGTTCCTCATCATCAATTTTGCGCCTACGAGATTGCGGATGGAATTGGATCGCATTCCCCTTTGGCGCGGGAATGATGTGTCGGTGAAGCAGCTCTCAGAAGACTTCGCCCGGTACCTATACCTGCCAAGGCTCCTGACATCCTACACCTTGGCAAAGAGCATCGGGGATGGATTAGGTCTTCTGATGTGGGAACAGGACTCCTTCGCCTGGGCTGATGAATGGGACCAGGCAGCGCGAAGGTATCGAGGCTTGCGTTCCGGTTCGAATTTGATCTGTCCTGACCCTGATTCGACTGGCCTTCTAGTTAAGCCTGAGGTTGCCCTGAAACAGATGGAACAGGAAACAAAACCCGTCAGGATCGAACTCAGCCCCGAGCGGATCGAACTTTTACCATCCGCTACCATTCACTTCACCTTGAAGGGTTTTGACGCGGATGGACGCCCCGTTCAGGTATCGAAGGCTTCCTGGTCGGCGACTGGTGGCCAGATCGATGCATCCGGGCTTTTTACTGCAGGAGATGCGTTCGGGCAGTTCACAGTCGATGTGGAAATCTTCGGACTGCATACTCGTTCGATCGTCTCGATCCATGATTTGGCACGACCGCCGATTCCGGAAAAACCCTTGATACCTGAGACTCCACGCCTCAAGCGATTCCACGGTACCGTAGTGCTCAATACCGAACGTGTCGGCCGGGATGCAGGACGCATCGCCGAGGAAATCATCTCACATCTTGCCATCCAGGCAGGAGCAAAGATAACCGTCACTCTTGAGATAGATGCCGAATTACCATCCGGTGCCGGTGATTCTCTCATGAGAACAGTGACTGAAAATGCCCGTACCCTGCATTTTAGCAATCAGGGGTTTGAGAGGGAGTAGGGATATAAGAGCGATATTGATAGGTTGTAAGCGTCCACTTCTCCCCGTTGTTCTGCAGCCGTCGGCGTGTTCCCGATTGAAGAATCGTGTATGCGCCTTGTCGTCATGTATTTGATGGAGTACGCTGAGGGCTGGTTGACCATCCGATGAAATTTAAGTCCGCTGACCATCGCGGAATCCTTGACCTCAGTTCGGTCGGCAGCCTGATAGGGTTTCCCTGATGGTCTTGCATTCCAAATTGCGAAAATCCTTGGACATGATCGTAAAAAAGGTAGGATTATGGTTGTTCAGATGGAATTAGAGAGGATTCTTTGGAAGTTCATCAAAGAGTATTCGTATATGTTCAACGACCCCTATATTCTGGAATACATTAAGAAAAATCGTGAAAGGTATGTTGAATATCCAGCCCATGTTCTTGGGGATTATCTCTTCAAAGATGAGGTCCAGGCAACAAAAATCAGAGATTATTTTTCTAGCTGGATACTGGATTACTTTGAACGGCAAGAAAATTTTTCTAGGCTCCTCGATCGCCTTGAAAAGAAAGACAAACCCTTTAATGAAAACGATTTTGAGATTCTTCCAGACACTTCGTTTTTAGATGAGGAAGACTAGTGGAGAATAATGGCAAACCAACCCAAGAATACCTTCAAAAAAAGCTTGAAGCGAAGATAAATGAGCCAGTAATTTTCTTCGATGTTTTTACTGAAAAAGAAAAGCCATCGCAATGGACTATCTATAATTTCAACACGTCATATCTGATAGAAAAAGAGAAATACACAGTGATCCTATTTATCCCAAAGAGCGATGAGTGCTTTCTCTGCTCTACACGTTTTGCCGTGTTCGAAGATGCCAAAGACGCCTATATATTAATCACTTCATGCAATGATGAAGGCTGACATTAGAACATGAGAACGCCTATGTTTTAAGTCAAGTATTATGAGCCCAAGGCGCAACTTCCCCAGATAGCCAGGATGATCACAGACCTAGTCTCGTCGGGGTACGAGGATAACGTTGACGTAAACAATCATTATGAGGGCTCCGCGCCGGCGACTATCGAACAGCTAAAAGGATTTACTCTCACATCCTCCTAAACAGACCAATGATAGTCAGATTCTTACGAGGGAAAGTCACACAAAAAGTCACACTTTTTAGCTTTTATCGCCTGATTCTCGATGATACGAAATGAGCTTGATAAGTCGGTTAAAACCAGATATCATAGTTACATAAACTCACGATTTGATTCGTCGTGAAATCGGATGATTTGGGCAACGGTAAGCTTCCCAAGCTCGAGAAGCGGGTTCGACTCCCGTCGGTCGCTCTAGCCCATTCCGCAGAAAAAATCCCGCTGTGCGCGAGCTATTTAATTCGACACTGGAAATGCGTAACACCGGGATCCGCGCGTTACACGGAATAAAAAATAGGACATGATACCAGGATCCGCAGGATCAACAGGATCCGCTCAAACCCCGACGCCCGGCGGAGCCTGATTGAGGACCAGCCAATAGAGGCCTAGCTGCTGGGTGGCGGCGAGAAATTGCTCGAAGTCGACGAGCTTGCGTATATAGCTGTTGGCGCCTAGCTCGTAGCTTGCAAGAACGTCCCTGTCCTCCTTAGAGGAGGTCATTATCACCACGGGCAATAATTTGATCTGCGGATTCCCCCTGATACCCTGCAGGACCTCAAGACCGCTCATCTTGGGCAGGTGGAGATCCAGCAACACAAGCTGGGGCATGTCTTCGGAGCAGTTCACTGAGTACCGTCCCGTCGACGTCAGGTATTCGACAGCCTCGGCCCCATCTCGCGCGACGACTATTTTATTTCCCATCTTGCCAGCCGCCCAGGTCTCACCGCGGTGGCGCTGCACGGCCCGCTTGATGCTCGCCAAGCCGATGCCGGTGCCCGGATACTCGTTCTAAGTGTGAAAGCGCTAGAAGGCGGTGAATAGCTCGTCCTTTAACCTGTGGTCGAATCCCGTGCCATTGTCCCGGACGAAGAACACCGTCCCCTTCCCACTGTCCTTGAACGAGTCGACGCTTACCATCGCCTCGCCTGACATGGAGGAGAATTCCCACGCGTTGTTCAAGAGGTTGCCAAAGACTATGCGCATGAGGCGCTGGTCGCAGACCGCGGCTTTCCCGGGTTCCACGGTCCACTGGACTTTGCGTCCCGGATTCTCCCTGGCCAGGTCTTCCATGACGCTCAAGACCATTCCGCTGATATCCGTGGATTGGAAGTCCATAGGCGAGCGGGTGATCTGGGACAGAAAAAGCATGTCTTCTATGATCCGTCCCATGCGCTGCGCCGCATTCCTTATCCTCTCAAGGTAGGCACGCCCTTCTTCGGGGATCAGCTCGCCGCAGTCTTCGAGCTCCTTGTTCGCCAGGGGAAGCTCGACTGTCCTTTGTTCGATGCGCTGATCCATGGTGGCGTTGAGATCCTGCAATTGCTGCTTCAGCAGCTTCCTCTTCGATATGTCCGCCACGAATATGTTTAATGTCAACAGCCTTTCCATCCTCATAGACCAGCTGATCCATGCAGGACGCGGCGGCCATGTTCTCGAACATTCCCCTAAATTTCGCTAATCCTGAGTTCCTGCTCCGTCCGTTTCCTCGCCGCTATGTCTTCGTCCAGGTCGGAGGAGAGTCTTTTGTTCATCATCAGGGAGAGGGAGAATGTGAGGGCGATAAAAAGCATCTGGTTAGCAAGGAGTAGTGCCGCGTCGAGGATTCCTGATTTCATGTAGTCGTTTCCGACCGAGCCCAAAAGGCTGTTGGCTATGCTGATGGCGCTGAAAAGGCAGAATAGTCAAAATACCGCTGCGGCGACCTTTGCCGTTTTGCGCAAGGAAGGCTCGGGCTTGGAAAGGAGCAGCCACGCGCACTGGGCGCAGATGAAGATCAACGCTGATGCTGTGTTTATGTTGCGCGCTGCCAATACGGGGCGGACAACAGAGAAATACGCAAGGATCAGCGTATAGATGGCGAGCATCGCCCAGTTATGTGCTTGCCGGCCTTTTATTCCAAGGAATTGTTCGAGGCCGATAAAGAGTATCATCGCACCTGCTATCGTAAGGGAGCTAGCGACCACCATGGAAAGGAAATCGGGTACCATTCCTCGCAGGCTTATGAGGAGTATGGACAAGAATTGCATTGTGAATTCGAGCGTCCATAATGCCAATCCGGAGAATTTCTGGCGGTTTTTCAACTGCAATTCCTTGTTATAGAATATTTTTCAAGTGTTTACTTCTAGATGAACAAGGTTCATAGGTGCAAGAGAATTTTGGTAATGAAAAATTCATTTCTCGCTGACTTGTTGGGCATTCCTCTCAGGACTTTCCTCGCCGTTCTGGTCGGCATCGCATTGTGGCCTGCTTTTGGCGGCGTCAATGTTGAGAAGATAGGCCTCTTATCGACAAATTGCAGGAATTTTTGCGTCTGGGGCGTAATATGCTTGTATTTGAATCCGCGGACATGGGGGCGATGGCGGTTTCCGTGTTCGAGGACTTGGTTCCGGAGAATGACTGGGGGTGTTTTGATTTTTCCATCCGCGTCTATGCTGTTGCTATTGAGTGCGAATCCTGGTACAGGGTTGCGGACAAGTTGTTCGGTGTTTCCCAAGGGCTTCATGGTCAGAATGAGTTTCTGCACAGGCGTGGGTCTTGCGCTTGCTAAGAAGATTGTCCTACGCCATGGCGGCTCAATCTGGGGTGGTGTTCAGCTTGACGCTTCGCGCAATACTTGATTTAGTCATGCATGGGGTAGATCATGTTTAATAATTCCATTAACTATGTATTTAGACATTCCAAAATTGCTTTTCTTACAAAGCATAAAAAAGAAGTTGAAGTTTTCCCATTGATAAAAAACTACTTAGGAACAGAAATTGTACTCTTCGACGGTTATGATACCGATGAATTAGGTACTTTTACAAGGGAAAAAAAGAGAAATCAATCCCAACTAGAAACAGCACGATTAAAAGCGAAAAAAGCAATTGAAATAAGCGGATACCAGATTGGAATCGGTAGCGAAGGTAGTTTTACCACGGATCCATACATGGGAATAATACCGTGGAATATTGAAATGATAGTCCTATATGATAATAAAAACAAAATAGAAATAGTCGGTACTGAACAGAGACCATATAAAAGTTTACAGAAAAGTATTACTACTAAAGAAGAACTAATTTCATTGGCCGAAGACATTGATTTCCCAAAAAACAACTTAATCCTTAGGCCAAATAATGAAAATGATTCGATTATTAAAAAAGATTTCTTAAGCTTGGATGATCTTTTTAAGGAATTTGATTTATTAATAAAAAAATCAATTACGGGAAAAGTTTTCGTTGAAAATGATCATAGAGCACACCGTTCCGTTAGTAGAATGGAAGCAATTCGATATGCTACCATTGATTTGATCATTAAGTGCCACTCCTTCTGTCCCGAATGTAATGCTCCAGGGTTTTCTGTTAGTCGAGGTGAAGGTAGTTTACCATGTAAATACTGTGGTGAAGAATCAGAAACTTTTAAATACATAGTATATAAATGCAATAAATGCTCTTTTGAGAAAAGGATTGAAAGGACAGATATTACAAATGTTGATCCACAATATTGCAATTATTGTAATCCTTAACTGGCGTTGACACAAAGAATCGCCACATATCGCAAAGGAGTAGATGATGCTGGTTTTGGTCGCATCCGATCGAAGGGTGACGAAGCTCTTTCCGGTGGTAATACCACGCAGGGGATGATGGATCGGTACCGCATTGCCAAAACGCAACCGTTGGCCGATTTTTACCGACATTGACTATCACCGTAAAAAATTTTACTACCGAGATGACAAACCATAATGTTCAACAGGGTGATATGCAGGGCTAGACTGCCATCACTAAAGAGCATGTGCAGAACAATGCAAGTGTACGCGACATGCTTGGCCAGCGCGGCATCAAACCAGAAAAGCTTCCACCGTAAGAGGATATTAAAAAGCTGGAACGTCGAGTAAAGACCAACGAGAAGAAGCTTGAAAAAAGTCGGGCAAGTTGCCTGGAAAGAAGGAATAATGGGAACGGCAGGCAATATTTGACATGTTGATCCTGCCTTCCTGTACTCCTGTCGAATTCTCTTATAAGGATGGGTTATGAATTCCAATTTTGTTGTCATTCAGAATGCGCATGCGAACAATTTGAAGAATATTTCGACGGAGATTCCCAAGCACAAGGTGGTGGCGTTCACGGGAGTTTCGGGGTCGGGGAAGTCGTCCCTGCTCTTCGACACCATCTACACCGAGGCTCAGAGGCAGCTCATAGAGACCTTCTCGACCTTTGCAAGGAAGAGGTTGCCCAAGCTGTCCAGGCCTGATGTGGACGACATCCTCAACCTCTCCACCGCCATGGTCATAGACCAGAAGAAGATGGGAAACAACCTGCGTAGCACCGTGGGGACAGCAACCGAGGTGAACACCTACCTAAGGCTCCTGTTCTCGCGCATCGGCAGGCCCTTCCTGGGGGCCTCCTTCTTCTTTTCCTTCAACAACCCCCTGGGCATGTGCGAACACTGCCACGGGCTGGGCAAGATAGCCAAGATCGACCTTGACCTATTCCTCGATAGGGAGAAATCCATCCGCGAAGGAGGAATACTCCACATCCACTACAAAGTGGGAAGCTTCCTTTGGAACGAACTCGTCAAATTCAGGATCGTCGACCCGGACAAGAAAATCAAAGACTACAGCCCCGAGGAACTCAACCTCCTCCTCTATTCCGAACCCTTCCACGTGAAAGGATCCAAGGAAGCCGTATCGTACAACCGCAACTTCGAAGGCCTCGTGCGGAAACTCGAACACTCCATGGCCCAGAAAGGCGAAGACGAAGCCGACGAAGAAGAGAAAAACGCCTATGCCCGCTTCTTCAAATACGAAACCTGCCCCCAATGCCAAGGAACGCGCATCAACGCCGCGGCCCGGGAAGTGAAAATCCACGGCGCAAGCATAGACCAAGTCTGCCGCTGGGAACTCCCCCAAGTCCTCGAATTCCTCGAAACCATAGACGACCCCATAGCCGCCCCCGTGACAAGGAAAGCCAAATACATCCTCAAGCAACTCATCCACATAGGAGTAGGCTACCTAAACCTCGAACGACCCGTGGGAACCCTCTCGGGCGGAGAATCCCAACGCGTCAAAATGGCCCGCCAGCTGGACTGCAACCTCGTCGACCTCCTCTACGTACTGGACGAACCCACCACAGGCCTCCACCCCCGGGACACCCAGAAACTCATCGGCCTCCTGTATGAACTTAAAAACCGAGGCAACAGCGTCTTCGTCGTGGAACACGACCCCGAAGTCATAAAAGCCTGCGAATGGATCGTCGACATAGGACCCCAGGCCGGAACCAAAGGCGGAACAATCGTCTACAACGGCCCTGCCCAGGACATCCAGACCAGCCAAAGCATCACAGCCACGACACTCCACAAGGAAATCCCCCTCCACGAAACCAAGAAAACCCCCGCAGGCTACTACGAAATACGGAACGCCACCGCCAACAACCTCAAGAACATCACCGTGCGCATACCCAAAGGCATGCTCACCTGCGTCACCGGCGTATCGGGAAGCGGCAAAAGCTCCCTCATTCACGAATGCTTCCTGCCCCAGCACCCCCAAGCCACCGTCATCGACCAATCGCCCATAGGCCGATCCTCCCGGGCCAACCCCCTCACCTTCACCGGCATCTTCGACGCTATACGCAAGAAATTCGCCGCCGACACAGGAGCCGACGCAGCCCTCTTCAGCTTCAACAGCAAAGGCGCCTGCCCCAAATGCAACGGCCAGGGCTTCATCAGCTTCGAACTCAACTTCCTGGACTCAGTAAAATCCCAGTGCGATGAATGCGAAGGAAAGCGCTACCACCCCGAAGTCCTCACCTACCGGTACCAAGGCAAGAACATAGCCGACGTCCTCAACCTCTCCGTGGATGAAGCACTCGCCTTCTTCTCCACCCCAAAGATCAACCAACACCTGAGGCTCCTCAAGGACGTAGGCCTTGGCTACCTCAAGCTCGGCCAAACCCTGAGCTCCCTTTCCGGCGGCGAATCCCAGCGCCTCAAGATAGCCGCGGAGCTGCAGAAGGAAAGCAACATCTACATCATGGACGAACCCACCACGGGCCTCCACCGCTCCGACATCGACACCTTCTTCCAGATAATCAAAAAACTGGTGGACAAGCAGAACACTGTCATCGTCATAGAGCACAACACGGACATCATAAAACGCGCCGACTGGATCATCGACATGGGCCCCGAAGGCGGCCGCAAAGGCGGCATGGTCATGGCAGAAGGCACACCCGCCCAAATCAAAGCCAACCCCGCCAGCGTTACGGGGAGATACCTTTAAGTGAAAATTACCATCACAGGCGGCTACGGCAATATTGGAATCTCCGTGATAGAGGAATGCCTCAGGCGCGGCCACAAGGTCACGGTGTTCGACCTGGATGGCGACAGGTCCAGAAAGTTTGCCCGGCGGTATTCTAAGAAGAATGTCAGGACTGTTCTTGGCGACATACGGAAGTATTCGGATGTGCACGGCGCCGTCGCAGGCCAGGATGCGGTCATCCATCTCGCCGCCATCCTCCCTCCCTTGAGCGACAGGAACCCTGGCTTATGCAGGGAGGTGAATGTAAGTGGCATCGAAAATATCCTGAAGGCGATCAAGGCCGAGGGAAACACGGCAGCCCTGGTGGAGGTGTCCTCGGCCAGCGTGATGGGACCCACCCAAACCCAGGCGCCGCCGGTGCGGCCGGATGATCTTGTCGCGGCCACCGACACGTACTCGACCACAAAAATCGAGGCCGAAAGGCTTGTCGAGGAATCTGGAATCCGGCACTGCATCCTGCGCCCCGCCGCTGTCCTGCCCACGAACATTTACATTAAATATTTCCTGAACATGATCAAGGTCATGTTCGACATGCCGCTTTCGGCGCGATGCGAAATCGTCCTTGACATCGACGTGGCCCACGCCCTGGTTTCCGCTGCGGAAAGCCTGGCTGGCGCCAACCATGGCGGCGCCCTTTGCGGCAGCTCCCTCTGCGGCAGACGGGGTTTCATCGCCGGCGGCGGAAACCAGGGCTGCCAGCTCACCAACGGAGCGATGCTCAAGGCCGTGTTCGCCCAGGTGGGGCTGCCCTTTCCGCGCGAGGAATTATTCACCCACCACATCAACGGATATTACCTCGATTGGTACGACACCGAAGAAATCCAAAACCTCCTTAAGTACCAAAACCACAGCTTCGCCCAATGGAAAGGAATAATCGAGCAAAAACTTGGCCCCTACCGCCCCCTAATCACCTTGCTGAACCGACCAATCCTGAAGTGGCTTGAAAAGCAATCACGGCATGGAGGAGCTCGAAGCTTCCATCCATAGACAGGAGGACAGGATTTTCAGGATTCACGGAGTGAACTTATAATTGGAGAAGGATAAGCAAAGTGGAGTAAGAGATATTCAAGTTCATGTAGCCAACAGCCATTTTACCTTCGGGTAGATGCCTCAGTGTGTCATTTTCATTGTACTCATGCGCGGGATGAGTCTTGACTGGAGGACATGTTTTGAAGAATTGCTCTGCTGTTGCCCTGTATCTATGAGATTGCGAAGAAGGCTGATCGCTAAAAGACCCATTTCTTGCAGAGGTTGCTCAAAAGTACTGATTGGGATTGGCTTGAATGCGGAAAAGTCCCGATTGTCGAAGCCAAGGACTCGAACCTGATCAGGCACCGCAATCCCCATTTCCGTCAGCCTGGCAATGGTTCCTGCGGCGATATAGTCGTTAGCGCAAAAAATGCCGTCGATATCCTTTCGAGAATCTAAAAGTTTTTTCGAAGATTCGTATCCATTCTCGAAATCATACCCGCCGAATAAAACATTCTGATCCTCTAAATTTAGTCCGAGATTCTTGACATGCGACCTGAATCCACGCAACCTGTCCTGGACTGAAAGACGGTTTTCAGGACCGCAGATCATTGCAGGGTGGCGCATTCCAGCGGCGTATAGATGCTCGGCTGCTTGGAGACCGCCCTGGTAATTATCCGGAATCACTGAAATAGCCCCCGGAATCTCCATATTCACCGACGCTGTAGGAACCTGGTTGCCCGACACGGCAGGGTACAACGACGGCCCCAGGGGGAGATGATGGCATAGCAGAAGACCATCGATGGAGTGACTCTTTAAAAAAGAATATGCAGCTTCGTAGTCATTCCCAAATTCAACCTTGGAGACAAAAAGCAAGGAAAACCCACTTCCTGACAATCCCCCTTCTGCTCCGCGCACGATTTGATTGACGAACGTTTCGGTAATATCCATCGCGAGACAGCCGATGATCCGGGATTTGCCTCCCCTTAGGCTACGTGCGTTTACTTGGGGAATATAGTTAAGCGTGGCAATGGCCTTCATGACTTTTCCCCGGGTATCAGCGCCTACAGGTCTTTTCCCATTCAGCGTATGGGTTATCGTTGAAGGCGAAACACCGGCCATGCGCGCTACATCGAGAATTGTTACATTCCGTTCCTGCTTTTCTCCCACCCTATAACCTCGGTGTCCTATACTACTTGAAAATCCTATGGTCTACAACGCGATTTCGCTCAGCTTCCGAGCCACTTTAAGATGCTTTCCGCCCTTTGCCCGTATTCTAGGTAGTTTTTCCTCAATTCGCCGCCCCCGAACGATATGTTTCCGCCATGGGAACTGACTGCTAGATGGGGTTCTATGGAAAACATCCCAGAATAACCTCGGCTTACGATGTCGCGCATAATCAACGCCACATCGCAATCTCCTTCGCCGGGCATGACATGGAGGATGCTACCGTCTGGAAGCCTCTTGCAGTCTTTGATATGGAAATGGACGATGTACGGCAAGGCAGCCTTATAAAATGCCCATGTATCCTCTTTGCTCGCCCCGTGACCTATTGGATTGCCTGGGTCGAAAACTACCCGCAGCGATTCAGAGTCGAAATAGGAAAGAAACTCGGCAAGCCGTTGTGGCGATTCCGACGCCCACCCGTCGCAATTCTCCAGTACGAGCACGATCCCCTCACCTTCGGCTAAGGTGACTAGTTCTCGCATCCGCCTGAACACCTCCTCCTTCCACAGCGTTCCATCCCTCCCATCGTTCGGATAGGACATGATTCTGATGAAGGATGTGCCCAGGCGGCGCATTCTAGGAATCGCTCGGTGGAGATCTTCCAAGTCACGCGGAAACGGAGTATTGATCGGCCTAGCCCAGTTCGCAATGGAAGAACCTAGACATACTGTATGCATTCCAGCCTTTTCAATACTGGCGTAGACTTCATCGAACGAGGCGTCGTCCATCTCACAGATGTTTTTCCCGTTGACGCTTCGCAACTCGATCGAATCCCAACCCAACGCTTTATGGTTGGAGATCTGTTCCACAATGCTCGAGCCACCCTCGTCCCCTATTCCAGTCAATCTCTTCTGCAATTCAGTCATACCTCGCTCCTTTTCCAGTCGATCAACACCCCGAGATGCGAGTCGCGTTCGTTGAGCAACATATTATATGCATCCGCCACTCTGCTAGGCGGCACGACGTCGGTCAGGAATCCATCCACTTTCACTTTATCTTCCTCAATCATTTTCAACACTTCATACCCGAAGAGATAATGTGAGTATTTTTGATCCAAGGTAGAGAAAAGAGGGTATCGTCCTTCATGCGCGCCTATAAGGCTGATAGCCTTGCGATGAATTAATTTGTATACATCGATTTCCACCTTTCCCCTGGTGGAACCGAGAAGTATCACCTCTCCAAGCCTATTGACAGTTTTGAGCGAATCGGCGACTAAGCTCGGGACCCCCGTCGCTTCCACAACCGTGGAAACGCCTTCGCAATTTGTGATTGTGGAGATCGCCTCTCCTAAGTCGCGGTCCGAAGTGCCGACCGCTGCCTTGATGCCGCAACGAAGCGCCAAATTTACACGGGATAAGGCAAGGTCGGCGACTATCGCATCCCTCCCACGGGCGATTTGAAAAAGTTGGGCGCAAAGGTTGCCGATTATTCCTCCGCCCATCACAAGCATGTATCCATTCATCTTGCCTGAAGCCGCGACCGCCGTGTACGCAATTTGGCCGAATCTCGCGAATAGGGCTCGCTTGCTGTCAATCCCTTCGGATAACTTGAAAATCAAATCCTTACCCGGATTAACGATGGATCTATCGGCATGGGTTTGGAAATGGAGCACACGATCCCCTACCGAATAATCCTTGACATCCATTCCGGCAAATACGATAGTACCCACCGATGCATAACCGGGAGCCAAGGGATAACGCGCCCATTTAATTTCCGGATCGGAAAACCCGATATGCGTGCCGGTGAACAAAGCCAATTCCGTACCAGGACTTATGAGCGAATAATGGTTTTCCACCACTACCGAATCGTGCTCCGCAAATATTTTTCTATCCTGAACCTCAAGCTCATGCTTATCTACAAACATTAGCTGCCTTGCGCTTAATTCCATACTCCTATCCCCTTGACGATGTAGTGATATTAGCGGTAGCTACCGTGAAATTCCCAGGACATGTTCTTGCCAAGCCTTAGTTGGGCGATTTTTGCCTCTGCTTGGCAGCCGTTCTCGAAATGAAAAGAAGGAGGAAGCGTGAACCTGAATATTCGGCCATCGTCCGTGTCCATCCCGCTCCGAAGATCCTCCGCAACCCAAATTTTCCCCCAGCTTGCCTTCTTATCGTACGTCATTGTTATGGTCCACTTGTTGTACCGCTCAAGATTCAATTCAGTACTTCCATCGTCTTCGTAATAGATGGATGACTTTTCACCGCTTATGTCAGGTGGGAACACTAAAAACTCCACTAATTCGAAAAATGCAGTATTCAGTTTTTTAAGGCCTGGGCTGGTGGGAATTATGCAGCCAGTCTTCGCGAACCACCGCGCTCCTTCGAACGGAATATCAACATTGATAGATCCGCCATTCCTATATACGGCTTGCTTGATCGGATCGTACCAGGAATCCGATGACGGAAGCCTCACGGATGTGAAAACTTCCCTCGCATTTACAACTAACATTTTTAGGATTGAAGAGCCGAACAAACAATGAGGATCTAGTTCATCAAGATGTTTGTCTTCTGGGTATTCCAGGAATAAAGGCCTCTCAATGGGAATGCCTCTCATCGATGCCTCAAACGCGCAATTGTAAATGTACGGCATGAAGCGGTAGTGTTCGAGCACATAATCGCGGATTCGATGCTTTATTCCAGGATACGTCCAAGGCTCCGTGGGATTGCCGTCTTCCCTCCAGGAATGTATTACGAAGCGAGATTGAAAAATCGCAGATTGGCAACTGCGCAATAAAAGCTCCTCGGAAGGCGGGGGGCCAAAAAATCCTCCCAGATCGTGGCCGAAGAATGGCACTCCGCTAAGTCCAAGGGATAAGCCCATGTATTGATTGAACCGCAGGGTTTTCCAATCGCTGCGATTGTCTCCGGTCCATGTACGGGCGTAGCGCTGCAATCCAGAATATCCGGACCGCGAGTAAATCCAAGGGCGCGCTTCCGGATTGTCCTCTTTGAAAGCCTCATATGCCGCTTTCGCCATTTTTACCGGATATAATTGCTTAGTCTTGTATGCGGGTATTTCTGGTTCTTCAAGCTCAAGCTCGTTGTTGTCGTTCCATATCCCTGTGCAGCCATGTTCAATATATTTTTCGCGAAGTTGTGACTTCCACCATTCCGCAGCCGAAGTATTGTCGAAATCGATAAACGACGCCTCACCACCCCAAAAATATTCGCTTAACGGTTGCCCTTCGGAATTTTTTATAAAAAATCCTTTTTCTGCCAGCTCAGAATACCAAGGGTGCGAGCAGAGTATTCCAGGCTTTATGTTCATGCATAGGTTGTAACCCCTATGGGTTAGATTCCTTAAAAACTTACCATAATCAGGAAACTTATCTTTATTCCATAGGAAAGCGTATCGCTTACCATCCCTGGCTTTCAGATACCCGGATGAAACGTACATGCCTTCGCAGGGAATGCCTTCCTCCTCCACTCGATCGAAATAGCTCATGATTCTTTCCGCGGCATCGTCGCCTTCGACATAATTCATGGAGGATCCTAGAAAGCCAAAGCTAAAAAGGGGCGGCAACGCAGGAAAACCTACGATTCGTGAATACGCTTGTAGAATGTCATGGTAAGCAGGCCCCAGTAGGAGGAAGTAGCAGAAGGGTCCGCCTTTCAAGTCGACCTTATAGTAATAAGGGCTCTCCCTGCCAAAATCCATTTCTTCAACCCATGCCGAAGGGAAAAAAACGCCGCAGCAAGCCCCGCTTGTCCGATTCCTCTTTATAAAGAAAGGAATCGATTTATAAAGTGGATCTGAATTTTCAGCGTCATAACCTAAGGCATCACGGTTGGAAAACTTAAACCTAAAACCACGGCGGTCTGGGAGTCCTGCCTTATCTCCTAAACCATAAAACGCATCATCGCCCTTCAACGGAAAATTGAAACGAGCGAGAGGTACATCCCCTACGCCTTCGGAAAGGCAACGAACAGGATAGGTAGGTATAACCGTATCGTCTGTGCCAAGGTTCCCGCCATAGGTTAGAATGCTTTCTTGATAAATGGACAACGTACCAAACTGTTTGTCCATGCGGATTGCTGTCTGAGGATTTACACCATCATCAACAACAATAGAATAATTGGTGCTATCTTCATCAAGAAGGACTTTTAAGGCCATCGATGGCGGCATGTCGCCGCTGGCGATGAAGGAAGCCGCCTTTTCAAGCTCAGGATCTATTTCCACACCGTCAAACTCATACTCAATTTTAATTATTTTGGAAGAATATATCGATATGAGGATTCCCCCGCCCTTGCCAAAAGCCGAGAATCTAACAAGACCGGATTGCGCTGAATCAATATTATACGATCTAAGGTCGCCGATAGTTTTTTTCATTTTTCAGCCTTTCACTGCGCCCGATGTTATGCCTGACATGAAATGCTTCTGAAATACGAGAAATACAACTATCATTGGAATGATTGCTATTGATGTCATTGCCAATAGGCTTGCCCAGTTAATCTGAAGTTGACCGACAAAGTTCGCCAAAGCCTGCTGCATGGTTTGCTTTTTATTATCAGTAATCACGATGAGCGGCCAAAGATAATCGTTCCATCGCCACATGAAAGAAAAAATTGCGATTGTCGCGACAACTGGCTTGGAAAGCGGTGCGATGACCTTGCGGAAAATGAACAATTCCCCGGCGCCGTCGATTCGCGCCGCTTCGATTAATGAATCTGGCAATGTTTGCAAGTATTGCCGGGCGATGAAAATTCCCGTCGGAGTCGCGGCGGGTGGAATAATTATTCCCCATAGCGAATTTAGAAGACCAAGGCTTTTTAGTTGGAGAAAAATTGGAACCATAATTACCTGGAGCGGAATCATCAAGGTAGCCAGCATTATTGTGAAAATCGCGTCTCGACCGGCGAACTTGTATTTTGCCAACGCGTATCCAGCCATTAGATTAATTGTCACTGTAATGAAAGTTGCGGTCACCGCCACAAACACAGTATTTGAGAAATACCGTAAGAAATTGCCTTGATTCACAGCAGCGGTATAATTTGACACAGTCCAATCGACTGGCAGAAGTCGCAAGGGAAAAGTGAAAAGTTCAGACTGCGGTTTGAATGAAGAAATCGCGACCCATACGATCGGAAAGACAGCGACCAAGGCCAAAACCGCGATCGCCACATATAACAAAAAAGGTTTGCCGCTTTTATTCATAGTCTTGCTTTTTCCCCGATAGGGTGAATTGGAGTATTGTAATGATGGCAATGAGGATCATGAGCACAATGGACATCATCGACGCGTATCCCATCCGATCTTCCATAAATGCTGCCTGATATACCTGCTGGACGATGAATTTCGTGGCATAACCAGGTCCACCTCCGGTGGTGACAACTATCAACTCATAAGCTTTGAATGATCCGATAGTCGCCAATACTAAGGTCAATAAAATAGTACCACGCAGCATAGGGAGGGTTATTTTCCAGAATATCTCGCCCCGCGAAGCGCCGTCGATTCGAGCGGCTTCGTACAATTCCTGAGGAATCGCTTGCAGCCCTGCTATCATAATCACCATGAAATAACCAGCACCTGCCCATACAGTAATAAGAATGATGCTCATCATCGCCGTACCTGAGTCGGTTAGCCAATGGACGTCTCTGCCTCCGATTGTCCTGATTAGGTAATTTATTATGCCCATATCATCGCCGAGTAGGAATCGCCAGGCTATTCCTACTGTGATCATGCTCAATAGCGATGGGATGTAGAATAGGGATCTGAAAGCGCGAACCCCTTTCATGGAATTATCTTGCAATAAATACGCCAGGAACAGCGACACTACCACTAATAACGGAACTGAAAACAAGGAATAGACCAGGGTATTGGCAAATGTCTTCCAGAAAATAGTATCCTTGAACATTTCAAGCAGATTTGCTGCGCCAATGTAATGAGGCGTCGAAAGTATGCCCCATTCGTACGCGGCCATCCGCAATCCCTGGAAGGCGGGAATGATGATAAAAACCGAAAAAATTACCATGTTGGGTAAAAGGAACAACAATGGGGCTGTCGCCTGATTGAAGCTGTTCTTCGATTTCGCTCTCATACGCCGCCTTCCAGATTGCCAATTACTACCTATTGAACTAGATCAACGCCGCCTTTATAAGGATTTATGCTAATTAATAGCGGCTTGTAATCATTTAAAATACGTATTGCCCTTATCCTGTACTGCTTTGGCAGCCTGTTCGGGCGATAGGTTTCCCATTAGAACCTGGACGATTTGTTCACGGATGAAGGTACTCACTTTGTTCAATTCCACATTTTTCCACTCATCTGCCGTGAAGGACGGGGTAATCTTCAACTCCTCCAGGAAGATGGCGAAATCCTTGCCGTTGGAAGCATAATTTACAACCGTATCAGTGCGGGATGAAAGGTTGAACGTATCCCTGACATAGGCTGAAGTATGTTCTTTATCTGCGAACGCAGTGATCAAGCGCAATGCCTCAGCCTCATTTTTCCCTCCCTTGAAGGTTGCGATGAATTTGCCGCCGGGCACTGAGGAATTGATGGCTCCCTTGGGCATGCGAACCGCACCCCACTCGAAGTCTTTCACATTTTGCTTGTATGTATTGATGTTCCAACTTCCTCCAATATGGCAGGCCACAAGTCCAGCCTGGAATAGTTCGGCAGGATTCTCCGATCCCATCCATACGGATTTAGGGATCAACCCCTTGTCGTGAAGGCTTTTAAAAAAGCGCAAGGAAGCGATAGTACCCGGGTTTTCGAAGTCCATCCCTGTTTGGGTTGAGTTCAGGAAATGGCCGCCTTGCTGGAACATAAGAGTGGAGAACCTGTGGGGTGTGAAATCTACGGCCAGGCCATATTTCATTTTGGAGTTCGCGGATATTACTTTAGCGATTATCGTTTCCCACTCAGACCAGGTCCAGGTTTTTGAAACAGTATCCACATCAATACCAGCATTCTTAAAGGCCGTTTTATTTACAAGCATGCCGTTTGCGGTCGCCTCGGTGGGGAATGCCACAAGCTTGCCTTTACCGTCCAATGCGAAAGCCAAGGAGGCTGGCAGGTAATTTTTTTTCATTTCTTCCAAGCCAGGAATTTTCCCATCCAGCGGCAGAAGCGCATGGATAAGAGCGGAAATCTGGTTGTTCGTGACCCGGGCCACATCTGGAGGATTGCCTCCAGCGATCATAAGCTTTAATTTTTGCTCGTAGGCGCTAAAAGCCACTACTTGCACATCCAACTTGACATTTGGATTTTTTGCCAGGTAATCCGCCATAGTATTTTTGAATACTTCGGATTCGTTGGCATCGTTGAACCATAGCACGGTCAACGTTGTCGGCGCAGAGAACACCGGCATAAGAATGCCTACCAGGATGATCAAGGACACAGCAAGCCTTTTCATCATTTCTACCTCCTAAATTTGTCAAACGTTGTCAAAACGTTTTGCTTGACAACTATGCATCCTTTTTTTTTAGCTGTCAAGCAATTTTTCCACAAGAATATGTTGCATGCCGGAAATGTGGAGACATTCAGAAAGTCCTTCCTTGGCATAGAACACCTATGGACGGCGCAGAGAGCAATATTAAAGACTCTTCGAGGAAAACCCCTACCATAAAAAAACTCTGGTCTGATTCAAGAAACCCTGGAAAGCCAGAAACTTCCTGCGCGGCCTCCCGTGATCCTGTCGCATAAATTGACCAAGCTTAATATCAATAAAATTTTATCTCTTCCAATTATTTTCGTTTAGATGTATGTTGTACTACAAGCATCATCGAGGAGAACTTCATGGCAAAACTGCATAGGGTAAAAACGGATTCGCTCCGAACCCAGATATATGTGCAGCTTAAAAATCAATTGCTCAACGGCGCCTGGAAGGTCGGAGAAAAACTGCCTTCGGAAAACCAGCTCTGCGAGACCTTCGGCGTAAGCAGGGTGACTGTAAGGGCGGCGATCCAACAGTTGGAAATCCTGGGCATGGTAGAGACAAAGCACGGCGGCGGAACCTATGTGCTTGAGTTGCCCGCGGTCATGACGATAAACAACCTCCAGCCGTCCATGCTGTCCAACCGCAACCACGACATCATCACCGTCCTTGAATATAGGAAGATAATAGAAAAAGGAACCATCGGACTCGCAGTGGAGAAAATCTGCAACAAGGATTTCGAATACCTCGAAGAAACCTACAATACCATGCTTGCCAGCACCGACGACCACTCCCGATTCGCCCAGGCGGATTTCAAATTCCATCTCCGGATAGCCGAAATCGCGAACAACCCAATCATCAACAACCTGTACCATCTGATCAATCAAATAATGACTGCGTCGATGGCGGACATAGTCGACCTCCTCGGCTGCGAAATCGGGCTCTATTACCATAGGAAGCTGATAGACGCCCTGAGAGCCCGAGACAAGCCGACATGCGAAGCGGAGATGGAAAAGCACATCGATGTGACAATCCAAGCGATCCTCAACGAAAGCAGACTCCACCAGGCCGGCGAAAACGCCGCCGATCAATTGGCCAGCCAACCCCCGTCGACATAGATCACCTGACCGTTGATATAGCTTGAAGCAGGGGCGGCGAGGAAGACAGCCACCCTCCCCAGATCGTCCTCCGGATCAGCGAGGCGCTTCATAGGAATCCTGCCCATCACCCAAGCCCGCTTCTCAGGATTGGAAAACAGATTCCTTGTAAGCTCCGTCTCCACGAACCCCGGACCAAGGGCGTTGACATTGACCCCAAGATTGGCCCATTCCACGCACATAGACCTCGTCAACCCCGCTATCCCGCTTTTCGCCGCCGTATAGGCGATGATATTGGGAACAGCCATCGCGCAGTTGAGGGATCCCAGGTTGATGATCCTCCCCCCACCCTTGGCCGCGAAATGGGGAATGAAGGCCTGGGAGATGAAAAAAGTCGCGGAAAGATGAGTCTCAACCACCCTCGTCCATTCATCCACGGTGAAATCAAGCGCAGGCTTCCTTACCTGTACCCCCGCGTTGTTCACCAGGATCGTCACCTCCCCAGCCATGGTAAGGATCTTCTCCACATCACCCTTTATCTCCGCTTTTCTCGTAATGTCTGAAGCATAATGCCAGGTCTTGACACCATAATCCTTTGCGATGCGCGCAGTCGTCTCCTCCGCGAGCTCCTCCTGGATATCCCAAATGACCACATTAGACCCCGCCTTGGCCATGGAATTCGCGATCGCCATCCCGATTCCCCTTGCTCCCCCGGTTACCACAGCGGTCTGTCCTCGCAGCGAGAATGCTTTTTCAAGGAATTCTTGCATGTATCCCCTCCAAAATCGACAATAGTTGTAATACAAGCATATATGTACGCCAATGCAGCCACGAGTATAACATTCGTTTAAGTTGATAGCAAATAGAAAAATATTAAATATTTTTCATTGACAGAATTGAAAAGTCATGGAATTGTTGCTTGTAGCACAGCATACAATGTTCCTACCAAGGAACTAAGACTCGGGGATCGTCGACCCTCGCTGCTGCGCAAAGAATCGGAGGCAATCCTGTGAAGAAGTTTTTGGTTTTCCTGCTAGTTTTCGCCGTGGCCTTGTCGGGAGCTTTCGCTCAAGCCAAGAAGGTAAAGCCTGATTACACGATCAAGCTTGCATATTATGACGCAGGCACCTGGCCCAAGGGCACTGCGGCGGCTCCGCTGCCCGAACACGCCTTCGCCCTCGTATTCAAGAGCGTCGTAGAGTCCAACACCAATGGAAAAGTCGCCGTGGAGCTTTTTCCTGGCAACGCCTTAGGGGACACCAAGGCAACCATGGAAATGGCCAGGACCGGCAGCATAGAAATGGTGATCACCACCGGCACCGCGGCAAGCCTCTATCCTCAGCTCCAGGTTATCTTCCTTCCCTATGTGTTCAAGTCCGATGAAGTCGCCTGGTGGCTCTTCGACAACAGCAAGTTTTGGAAGGATATGGTCGCGGATTTTGAGAAAAAGACGGGGATGACCATGCTCGCCGTAGGACAGAATGGCACACGGCATTTCACCAACAGCAAGCGACCTATCCGCGAACCTGCTGACATGAAGGGGCTCAAGTTCAGAGTCATGCAATCACCAATTTATGTTAAGATGGTCGAGGCCATGGGAGCCAACGCCATACCTCTCGCCTCAGGCGAGATATACACCGCTGCCCAGACCGGAGTAGTCGACGGCCAGGAAAACCCGATCTGGAATATCGCCGCGAACAAATGGTACGAAGTCCAAAAGTATATAACCCTCGACGGCCACACGTGGAGTGAAAACTTTGTCCTCATGAACAGCAAGTTCTATAACAAGCTTCCCAAAGAATACCAGCATGCTATCAGGATAGCGTCCTACCATGCCCAGCTGGCGGACAGGGCCGCGGAAAACATGGCTTCCCGCGTCCTCGACTTCGATGTCATCACGAAGAACATGGAAATCTACGCTCCCACCCCCGCCGAACTGGATAAATTCAAGACCGCCGCAAAGCCGACCTACGACTGGCTCCGGAGTGAAGTCGGAGACAAGGTCGTGAACGACTTCCTCGCCGCGGTAGCCGAAGCCGAGAAGGTTTTCGGATATTGATTTTCGGACAATATAAAAAGATTTGCGCCGGAGCCGGACGATTTTCTTCACCCGGCTCCGGTTTCGCTTGAATGCCCAAATCCGGAGGAGCGATGAAATATCTCGAAAAGCTAAGCGATATTTTGGCGAAGCTGGCGATAGCGATCGCCGCTTCGCTATGCGCCGCGATACTGTGCCTAGTCCTGTATGGAGTGTTCCTACGGATCACCGGGAACGCATTTTCCATGTCTGAAGAACTCTCCCGCTGGGGCATGATCACCATGACCTTCATAGGAGCCAGCGCCGCGCTGAAGAAAAAGCAGCATATAGGCGTGAATATGCTCGTGCAGAAGGTTCCGCTGGCCGTCGGCAAGCCGATGATTTTCACCGCCTATATCGTGGCCTTCGCCCTTTTGGGAATCAGTTTCTGGTACAGCCTAGAAGCCGCCATCGCCACAAGCGACATGATGGGTGACATCATTCCTATACCCATGATGTACGTGAAGCTTTCCCTGCCCCTGGGCATGTTCATGATGGTGGTGCACCTGCTTTTAGGTTTTCTGCGAATATTCAAGGCCAAGGACATCAACGAAGTCCTGATCGGCTCCTGAGGATGACTCCATGACCATAACATTCATTTTCATCGGGGCAATGCTCATTGGGCTCCCCATCGCTTTCGTGCTCGGCACAACGGCGCTTTACTACTTCATGTTCGAAGGACACATCCCCCTCGGCATGATAGGCCAGAAGCTGTACAGCGGAGCGGACAACTACATCCTCCTCGCCATACCCTTTTTCATCCTCGCAGGAGAGCTGATGAATCGATCGAGGATCACCGACGCCCTCATCAAGTTCTCAGGCCTTCTCGTCGGCCGGATTCCCGGCGCCCTCGCCCAGATCAACATCGTCGTGAGCATATTTTTCGCAGGAATCACGGGCTCGGGAGTGGCGGACACCGCCGCGATAGGATCCGTCCTCGTTCCCGCCATGGAAAAGGAAGGGTATACTCCCGAGTATTCGGCCGCCGTCACGGTGGCATCCTCGGTCATTGGCCCCATAATCCCGCCGAGCATCGTCATGGTCATCTACAGCATGACAACAGGCGAGTCGGTCGGAGCCCTCTTCGCCGCGGGATTCTTGCCGGGCCTTGCCATCGCTATTTCCCTTATGATCCTAGCCGGGTATTACGCGGTGAAATACAAGCATCCGCGGAACACAATGCGGTATTCCTTTTCTTATATATTTAAAACCCTCAAGGATTCTATTGTCGCTCTACTCTGCCCTGTCGTCCTCGTAGGCGGCATCTTTTCCGGCGTGTTCACGCCCACCGAGGCGGCGGCCATATCCTGCCTCTACGCTATCATTGCCGGCCTCTTCATTCTTAAGACTCTGACCTTCAAGGATTTAGTCGAAAGCCTAAAGAAGGCGGCGATCTCGGCCTCGACGATCCTCCTCATCATTTCCATGGCGGCCCTTTTCGGCCAGTTTATGGCGCTTGAACGCGTTCCCGCCAAAATGGCAAACTTTATCTTGGGTTTTACTCAAAACAAATATGTATTCCTTCTCTTCGCCAACCTCCTCCTCCTGTTCATGGGCATGATCATGGAGACTGGCGCAAGCGTGATCCTCCTGGCGCCCATCCTTCTCCCAATCGCCGTGCAGCTTGGAGTCCATCCCCTGCATTTCGCCCTCGTGATGCTTGTCAACCTGAACATCGGCCTTAGCACACCGCCTGTCGGCGTCTGCCTATTCACGGTGGCTCCCATAGTCAACTTGAGCCTGGAAAAGATTTCCAAGGCCGTGATGCCCTTCATCGCCGCCGAGATGGTGGCCTTGCTGTTCCTGACTTACATACCGGAGATCGTGCTCATAATTCCACGCATGCTCGGCTACATCCAATAAGGAGACCGCAACAATGAAGGCTCTTTACTTTCTTGGGGAACGGCACATGGAAATGCGGGACATCCCCGCCCCTGTTCCCGGTCCCGGCGATTATTTGATCCAGGTAGTGGCAAACGGAGTGTGCGGATCGGACTTCGAAGGCTACATGGGAAGGTCAGGCCGGCGAATTCCTCCCATGATCATGGGCCACGAGGTGTCAGGAGTGATCGCCTCCAAACCCGCAGGCGGCCGTTATGATATTGGGCAAAGAGTCGTCATGTTTCCAAAGGACTATTGCGGGGAATGCGAATACTGCAAGCAAGACATGGTGAACGTGTGCCCCAACGGGATTTGCATGGGCGTCATGTCGCGGGACGGAAGCATGACGGAGCAACTCGCCATCGGTGAGAAGTATTTGCTTCCTTTCGGCGAATCGCTTTCCTTCGCCATGGCGGCAATGACCGAACCCCTGGCGGTAGCGATGCGCTCGGTCAACAAGTTGGGCGACGATCTCATCACCGGTTCTAAGCATTGCGTTGTTGTAGGGACCGGCACCATCGGCCTCCTCGCCATAAGCCTTCTCAAGCTTCGGGGCGCCAAGAATATCATCGTGGCCGATGCATCGGATTTTAGGCTTGGTGTGGCGCAGCGCATGGGCGCCGATTTCCTGATAAACCCCCTGAAGCAAAACTTTGCGCAAGCTATAGCTGAAATCACCAAGGGCGCAATGTGCGATTTTTCAGTCGAAGCCGTCGGGATAACCGCCACGGTAGGCAACGCCATCGAGGCTTTGAAGATAGGCGGAACGGCACTTTGGATCGGGAACGCGCAGAAAACGGTGGAGATCAACATGCAGAAGATCGTGACCACCGAGTTGACGATCCGCGGCAACTATGTGTATGGACTTCAAGACTTTTCTTCCAGCTTGAAGTTGTTGGAGGAAGGGAAAATCGACTTCAGCTCGATCATCACCCACACCAGGCCGCTTGCGGATGGGGTGGAGGTATTCAAGGAGTTCGAGGGCAACAGGGACGGAAGGATGCTGAAGATCATTCTGGAATGCTAAGCACGTGGAGGATACTGAAAAATGCTAAGTCAAGATGACATTGCAAGGTTGAGGAAGGTCGCGTTGACCTTGCGCAAAGCCCTGGTCGAGATGATAGGCATAGGCAAAGCCGGACACCTTGGAGGTTCAAGCTCCTTGGCGGAAACCATAGCGGTGCTTTATTTCCATGAGATGAAGCGTATGCCCGGAGATCCGGCTTGGCCTGACCGCGACAGGCTCATCCTCAGCAAAGGACATGCCGCCCTCATCCAATATGCCGCCCTTTGCGAATTGGGATATTTCCCGAGAGAGGAGCTGAAACGGGTGAAGTCCTTAAGGGGTCTTCTCCAGGGTCACCCTGATTTGAGCATTCCTGGGATAGAGGCCGTGACAGGCTCATTGGGCCAAGGCCTTTCCATCGGGCTGGGCATAGCCCTCGCCCTTCGGCTGGATGCAAAAAGCTGCAGGGTGTACGTGATCATGGGCGATGGGGAGCAATCTGAAGGTCAGCTTTGGGAAGCCGCCCAGGCGGCGCCCAATTTCAAGGTCGACAACCTTACCGCCTTCATTGACTGGAACAAGGTCCAGGCCACTGGTCCCACCAAGGACATGTTCGATATTCCCAATTTGGGCAAAAAGTGGGAAGCCTTCGGCTGGAATGTGCTGTACGTCGACGGACACGATGTCGCCGCGATAGAAACGGCCATCCAGTCCGCAAAGCAAGTGAAGGGCAAGCCCTCCCTCATCGTCCTCGACACTGTAAAAGGAAAATGCTTTTCCTTCGCCGAAGGGAACGCCGCATACCACAACGGCATCCTCGATGAACAGAAATTCGCCCAAGCGTGCCTTGAGCTTGAAGAAATCGAAAGGGGGCTGTAACCATGGAAAAGCTTAGTCTAAGAAAAGCATATGGCGAAGCTCTCGTTGAAGAGGGCAGGAAAAATAAAAACATTGTCGCCTTGGAAGCGGATCTTGGGAAATCCACCATGTCGATCCTGTTCAAGGAAGCCTTCCCCGACAGGTATTTCGAGATGGGCATTGCCGAGCAGAACATGACTTCCACGGCCGCAGGACTTGCCCTGGCCGGGAAAGTGCCCTTCATCAGCACCTTCGCAGTTTTCGCCTCCGGGCGGGCCTACGACCAAATCCGTTGTTCCATCGCAATACCGCGCGCGAATGTAAAGATCTGCGGTTCCAGCTGCGGCTTGTCGGACTTCGGTGACGGGAAAACCCACCAATCCATCGAAGATGGAAACATAATAAAGGCGATTCCGAACATGATAGTCCTAAATCCCGTGGATGCGGTGGAAACGAAGCAGATGGTGGCGGCCCTCGCCTCGTACAACGGCCCCGCATATATCCGCATCAACAGGAACGATCTTCCCGTCTACACCCCCACGGACCAACCCTTCGAAATCGGCAAGATGCATACGGTTCGGGAAGGGAAGGACATCGTGGTGTTCGCCACAGGCGCCATGGTCTGGAAGTCCATGGAAGCGGCGGAAAAGCTGGCCGCCGAAGGCGTCTCCCTGGAAGTGGTCAATGTGAGCACCCTCAAGCCGCTTCGCAAGGAGGAGCTTCTCTCCCACGCGCGAGGCAAGAAGGGCATCGTCACCGCCGAAGAAGCCACGCGGATCGGAGGCCTGGGAAGCGCCGTGGCAGAGCTTCTTTTCGGCGACATATTCCTGCCTTTCAGGCAGATCGCCATCGACGATGCCTTCGGCACTTCGGCGTACACATACGAGGAGCTGTTGAAGGAATATAAGGTCAATGAGGCAACGATCGCGGACGCGGTGCGCGATATCTTAGCGTAATAAAATCAAGGAAAGGAGCGACAAATATGAAGATCGGATTCATTGGACTCGGGATAATGGGAAGACCCATGGCCAAAAACCTCATCACCGCCGGTTATTCTCTCGTCGTCTATGACAAGTTCGCAAGTTCCGACGATCTTGTCGCCCTAGGCGCCGAATGCGGCGGTTCCAACAAGGATGTAGCCTCGAAAAGTGATGTCATAATCACCATGCTTCCCAATTCGCCCCACGTGAAGGAGGCAATCCTGGGGAAGGACGGCGCCCTCGAAGGAATCCTCGCTTCAGGAAAGAAAGGCGTGACCGTCATAGACATGAGCTCCATCGCCCCGGCCGTATCCCAAGAAGTCTCCGCCATCCTGGGCGAACATGGGATAGCGATGCTGGACGCCCCGGTGTCGGGCGGAGAGCCCAAGGCCATCGACGGAACCCTGGCGATCATGGTCGGCGGACCCGCGGAAGTGTTCGAAAAAGTCGAGCCCATTCTCCGCAAGCTCGGCGCCTCGGTCATATTGGTAGGGCCGATAGGAGCAGGCAACGTTGCCAAACTGGCAAACCAGGTGATCGTCGCCCTCAACATCGCCGCGGTTTCCGAGGCCTTCACCCTCTCGACAAAGGCGGGGGTTGATCCCGAGTCTGTCTTCATGGCGATCAAGGGCGGCCTGGCGGGAAGCACCGTCATGAACGCGAAGGTTCCCATGATGCTCGACGGCAACTTCAAGCCTGGGTTCAGGATCGACTTGCACATAAAGGATCTCGCCAACGCCCTGGACACCGCCCACGCCCTGGGTGTGCCTGTGCCGCTCACCGCCAGCGTCATGGAAACCCTGCAGGGCTTGCGGGTGGCGGGCCACGGCAATTCCGACCACAGCGCCATCCTGCGTCACTACGAAAAGTTGGCGGATATCGAGGTTAGGAAGCAGGGGTAAGTTTCAACTCGATAAATCGCAGCAAGAAGCCCGCTCCTAGCGGGCTTCTTAGTATTTGTCCAAGCCGCGACGCTTTCCACATTGAAATCATAAAATCCTGAATATCTTGTTATCTCGTCGTATTTTAATCCTGTTTAACATCCTTCGCATGATGACCACTATGGAACGAGGAATTGCGACCGAGAAAAAACCTATCCCGACGGATTGGAAATCCGCGCCGCCGCCGATTACCTCGCGAACATCGATTTGGGCATTTGAGGAAAGTTTTCATAAGCGCTTGCAGTTCATGATTTAACATCTTCTTAATGCGGACGGGAAAAACTTAACAACTTCTATATTCACCGATATTCCTTCAATCGCTAACCTTTGGAGGACGTATCGGAGGAATTCCATGTTCGTAATGATAGTTGGAAGCGGAAAACTTGGCCTGGGCCTGGCGCGCTCCATGTCTTCCCGGCAGGATGATGTAGTCATCATGGACACGGGACTGAACAACACGCGGATCGGCGATGGCTTTGATGGAATCATCATCGACGGCGATCCGATGGATTTGAATGTACTTGATCAGGCGGGGATAAGGAATGCGGAGCTGTTTCTTGCCGTCACCGCCAACGACAATGTGAATGTGTTCTGTGTTGAAGCTGCGAAAACGATCTTCAACGTGCCAAAAGCTTTGGCTAGAATCGCCGATCCTGAACGGGAACTGTTCTTCCATAATATTGGATTGGAGACCGTGTGCCCGACTGTCTCGGGGATCAACCAAGTGCTGGATTATATTGCAGGGGAAAGGTTCAGCTCCCTGGCAATAAATTTTGATCCATCCTTTATATGCATCCATCCTCTAGAAAGTTGGGTGGATAAACCGCTCTCAAAGATTGATATCCCCGGCAAGATGAAAATTGTTGGAGTAGTAAAGAACAACCACATAGTCAAGTTGAATGGCCACAAAGTATTCCATAGAGATGATTCCGTGGTAATTACCCAGGGGAGGGGAAAAGAGGATCGGAAATGGATCGTGTAATAATAGTAGGCGCAGGAAAAGTGGGATTTCACCTTGCTAAAGTCTTAAAATCAAACAAATACGATGTAGCCTTGGTTGAAAAGGACGCAGCGAGGGGAGCCGAAGTAGCGCAAAAAATAGAAATTGGAGTTTTTTTAGGAGAAGGCACCGATATCCAATTGCTCCGCAGCGCCGGAGTGGAACGCGCGGAATATTTTATATCCGTAACTGGCAATGATGCCGACAACTTGGTTGCATGCCAAATCGCAAAATCTAGATTCAATGTGCGCCATTCCATCGCAAGAGTGATCGATCCAAACAACGAATCCCTCTTCAGGCGACTAGGCGTCGATGCAGTAATAAGCACAACGGCCTTAGCCGCCCAGACAATCAGCAATTTATTCCCGGCCAACGGACTTAGGCTCATTTCGATTTTCGACCGAGGCGATCTCGAATTGGCTGAAGTGGCCTTGACTGAGCACTCTCTCTCAGTCGGCAAGAAGGTTTCGGAAATTCTCTTGCCCGAAGAGTGTTTGCTTGTGGCCATTCTCAGGGAAGAGACAGTTTTTCTTCCACGAGGAAATACTATTCTACAACCATTTGACAGAATTTTTGCAATGGTCCAGAAAAAATATGCCTCCGATTTGCGAGGGATCCTGGCCGGAGGAAAGCTATGATGAACTCTACGTTGCACGAAACAGGAATCTTGACGATTATAAAGGGAATTTTCGCAGAAATACTATTCGCAGCGACACTAGGATTCCTTGGAACGTTTATCTGCGGAGCGGTGGCAGCAATTTTATAGGCCGATCATGGGTAAAAATATTTTCCTGCGGGACTGCTCCATTGTCCTACACTACACAGGTAAAATCATCGCCGGTCTCTCGATGCTCTGCCTTATCCCTGCCTTGACATCACTTATCGCGGGAGAATTTACGGTAGTGGTGGATTTTTTGATCGGCTTTGGAGCGATGTTGATGTTAGGCGCCGGCCTTGCTGTGTTTTTCCCCAACGTGGAAAAGCCGAATTTGATGCACGGCATGGTCACCGCTGGCATCTCCTGGCTTGTCGCCATGATCGTGGCTGCCCTCCCGTATTGGCTGTCCGGGCATTACCTATCCTACCTTGACGCAATGTTCGATGTAATGAGCGGGCTCACCACAACGGGTCTGGTACTCATGCAAAACCTTGACCATGCGGCGATCGGGATCAACATGTGGCGGCACATCCTCACCTTTGTAGGCGGACAGGGGATAATCGTACTTGCCCTCGCGCTTTTTTCAGACGGTGCCGGTGGAGGATTCGGCTTTTACGCGGGCGAAGGCAAGGACGAGCGGCTTTTCCCGAGCGTCATGCATACCGCCAAGTCGATTTGGAAGATCAGCTTGATCTACCTTGTTGTCGGAAGTATTGCTTTTTGGCTTGCTGGAATGGCAATTGGACTTTCGCCATCTCGCGCCTTCCTCCACGGCATTTGGATGCACATGACAACCTGGAGCACGGGCGGCTTCGCCCCGATGTCGCAAAATATTCTTTATTACCATAGCGGATTGTATGAAGCGCTGACTTTTGTTTTCTTCACCATCGGATCCTTCAACTTCGCACTTCATGCTTCCGTCCTTAGAGGCAATAGGCGGGAATTGATGAAAAACATCGAGACCGTCTCTTTCACCATTACACTGATGCTCACTGTTTTTGTCATCGCCTGGGGCCTGGGAAGACTGCAAGTGTATCCAGACCTCTTCTCCATGATGAGAAAAGGTTTTTACCATATAGCTTCAGCCCATACAACTACTGGATTGATGACTATTTACCCTCAGCAATTCGCAAATGAGTGGGGAGATTTGGCAATGTCGGCAATCATTATCGCGATGATGATAGGAGGAAGCGCGTGTTCGACCGCCGGAGGTTTCAAAGGCCTTAGGTTCGGCATCTTGTTTAAAGCCTTGTTGCAGGAGATCAACCGCATGGTAAAGCCCCGTTCCTCCATTGTATTACAAAAGTATTCATACTTTGGAAGACAATCGCTTTCCGATCAGCAAATAAGGAACGCCTCGCTTATCGTTCTCATGTATGTCGTTGTTTTCTCGGTTGCTGTGGTCGGCAGCTGCGCCGCAGGCTTTCCTCTGTTGCAGTCTATGTTCGAAGCTGCATCGGTAACCGGCAATGTCGGGCTCAGCATCGGCGTGACAACCGCCGCAATCCCTTCAGGTCTTAAAATCCTCTACATTTTCAATATGTGGGCGGGACGTTTGGAATTCATGGCAGTACTAGCTTCCATGGGCTTGATCGGATCTATCTTTGCGAGGAAACACCGGTGACCAAAATCAACCATTGGCATCTCATCCTGCTCCTTATCCTTTTCATATCAACAGCTATGACACCCTGTTTCTCCGATGCAACTGACGTGATTGCCATCGGAACCTTAGTCGATGGGGCGAAGGCTTTCGATGGCAAGACAGTGGTAATAGAAGGTGAGGTTGTAGGCGATGTGATGAAGCGGGGACTTTATTCATGGATCTGCCTGTTGGACGAAGGGATAGCCATCGGCGTGTGGACAAATTCGGCGGAAATACCTTCGGATCTTACAGCCGGTGGGTATGGGATCCGCGGAGACTATGTCCGAGTATCGGGTGAATTCCATCGAGCTTGCCCGGAACACGGAGGCGACCTGGATATTCATCACATGGACAGCTTTGAACGAACGGCTCCAGCGATGCATATCGCATATCCCATTCGTAAGGAAAGGGTTATCGTTGCCGCCCTTTTCTGCATGATGGGTCTCCTTTTCTCTTTGCTATGGAAACGAAATTCCGCCAAGGGTTGAACAGTTGAAGATTTTTTGTCTGCCTTGCCCGATAAGGGCAACAGGGAGATAATGGCGTGAATATGAATACTGCATCGCGCCCAATGCCAGATAGCTTAAAAAGAATCGCCGTGGGAGTGGGCAGCTCTCCCAGTTCCTGGCACTTGGTTGAATGGACCGCCAAAGTAGCCTCCAAGATGAACGTTCCATGGATGGCTTTCCATGTGGATGGCGGAGTGCCCTTATCCCAGGAAGATACAAAACGATTGGAGAAAAATTTGCGCCATGCGCAAGCGCTAGGAGGTGAAATATCCACCCATGCCGGCGCGGATGTTGCGAGGACATTGGTGAAAGCGGCAGGAAGCAGTGGTGCGTCGATGCTCGTCATAGGGAGATCTGGCCTATCTCAATTGGGCTTTTTCACTAGAAGTTTAACAATTTCCGATAAGATCCTGAGCAACGCCGTTGGGCTGGATATCGTGGTAGTTTCTGATGGTTTTGGGACCAAAAGGCGATTCTTCCCAGGATATATTGCCAATCTGTTCAGCTTACCCCTGCGTCAATATCTGGCGATGGCGATTGCATTCATATTGGTGACGATTGGCTGTTTGGCAACTTTGCCTTGGGTTGGAATAAGGGGTGTGGAACTATCGTATTTGGCGTTGATCCTTGTGTTTTCCCTTTTTTCAAGACCCGCGCCTATCATACTTTTTACCCTTGTCGCTGCGCTTGCATACAACTTTTTCTTCATTCCTCCAAGATTCACTTTTTCAATTTCTTCTACTGAGGACATCTTGGTATTTTTGCTTTTTTCCCTTGTCGCCGCAACAACCGGTTTTCTTTCTTCCGGATTGAGGTTGCGCGAAGCACTTCTGCTGAAGCGTGATCGAGTAGCCTCGCTGCTGCTTTCCGCAGGAGAGCATTTTTCAAAAATAAATACGGAGGATGACGCAGCCGAAGCTGCGGCGATGTTGGTCCAAAAATATTCAGGTTCCACTGCGGTCATTTGTTTGCAAAAGAGCAAGGACCGCATGGAACCATTCCACAGCCATGTAAAAGGGATTTTGAGCACCTTTGACGTGGAAGCGGCGAAGCATTGCATTGTGAAAGGAGAAATATGCGGAGCCGGAAACATTCCGCATGCCAAAGCCCGTTTCCGGTTTGTGCCGGCAAAGGCTGGAAACAGTGTTGTGGCTTCAATTGGGTTTGTTCCTAGGGCTGGAAAAGGCAAGCTTGGCGAGGATGACGCTCTCTTCCTGGCGTTAGGGAAAAGCCTTGCCCTGGCCATCGAGAAGGAGCGCTCCGATGAAATCTCAAGAAAGGCGCTCCTTGAACTCGAATCAGAACGATTGGCAAAAGTCCTACTCGATTCTGTTTCCCATGAACTCCGAACTCCCTTGACATCAATTACAGGCTCCCTGAGCGCTCTAAAAGATGAAGAAATTGGAGGAAACCCTTCAACGCGCGCGAAGCTTCTTGGAGGTGCGCTTTTATCCGCCGAAAAACTCAATAAAGTAGTGGACGATTTATTATCCTTCAGCAGGATGGAAGCTGGCATTTTACGCCTTAAGCTCGAACCTATCACAGCGTCCTACCTGGCTGCGGCAATATCCGCTGGTGTGAAGGACTCTCTCTCAGGGAGGCGACTTGCGGTGTTCCTGCCAGAGAAATCGCATGAATACATTCTTGACGCCACGCTCGTGACACGTCTTGGGATAAACCTTGTGGAAAATGCGTGCCGGTACTCAAGGAAAAGCGGCGGCATCGAATTGAGATTCTCCTCAATCGACGGAGGAATTGGGATAAAGGTGAGGGATGAGGGGCCAGGCTTCAGCGATGAACGAATGCGAGATCCTTTTAAAAAATTCAGTCGGACCTTCGGCGACCAGCCTGGCAAGCTTGGTTTAGGCTTGGCAATGTGCAAGGGAATAGCCGAAGCTCATGGAGGATCAATAAACGCCATGAAAGGAGAAGGCTTTTTTGAGATTGAGGTGGTATTTCCAAAGTGCGAAGCAAGCGAGGCGTATGAAATAGAATGAGAGTCCTTATCATCGACGATGAAGAGCAAATCAGGCGTCTTATCTCAATATCCCTTGGCAGCAAGGGGTGGGAGGTCTTTGAGGCAGAAAATGGATTTGAGGGCATCCAGGCCGTGGTTGGAACGCGTCCAGATGTGGTGCTTCTTGACATAAATCTCCCGGACATGGATGGTGAAAAAGTGCTTCGAACTATCAGAGCATGGAGCAACGTTCCTATTGTAGTTGTTTCAGTCAGGGATTCAAAGGACGACATTGTAGCTCTATTGAATGCCGGAGCCGACGATTATATCACCAAGCCTTTTTTTACAGATGAGTTGATGGCACGTTTGATCGCGGTATGCCGGCGCAGCCTCGCCGAATCCGGAAAAACTTACCGGCGGAAAGGTCTTATCATTAATCTTGAACAAAGAAGCGTTGAACGAAGCGGTGATGAAATTCATCTTACGAATACAGAATTCGCGGTTCTTGAAGCTCTCCTTAAGCATGCGGGGAAGATAGTCACTCGAGATTCTCTTCTAAAGGAAGTGTGGGGACCGGGGGGTGACACGGAAGAAGGCAGCTTGCGTGTGCATATCCGAGCCCTCAGGAAAAAACTTGAGATCGACGACGAGCATCCGGACCTCATCGTTACCGAACCAGGGGTGGGGTACAGGATATCCCTTTCCGAAGGCTGAAAAGTTCGATCGGGAGGTCTGGCAGAATTTGCCTAAGGATCCTGGATTCCTTTTTTCAGTTGGACGCCTGTTCTTCCGAAAGATTCTGCCTACAGCCATTAGTTCATCGCAAGCGATACTCCGATTCCATCCTGCGAGAGGATGATGCTAAATTTGGGCGATTCGTTTTGTTGGAGGCCTTTGCGCAGCGCCGTGATGTAGCGCCTGGCGTAGGCGAAAGGTCTGATGTATTCGAATATCCTGGTGATTCCAAGAAAAGCGTATCCCGCGTAAATCAATTCGTAGCCGTAATAGTCCTGCATGATGCAGGCGTAGCCAAGGATCGGCAGGGCGACGCCGAGGCCATCGCCAATCAAAGCAATGAAACCGCCTAAGAGGTTCTTTTGGATGAAAGAGCCAACTCCAAAACCCACAGCAAGGTTGGCATAGAAGGGAAGCATGGGGGTTTTTCTAATTTTTTTAAAAATTGTTAGGCGCTCAATGTCGGTCAACGTTCCGAAAATTTCTTCGATTTTTTCCGAGTTGCGGAATAAATTCTCTTGGATGAGATCGGCCACCGTTCCCAATTCCGAACTGGCCCCGGCCGTCGCTTGAACAATGATCAAACACATAAATACGCTCCGGCGGATTTTCTTCATGCCCTCCATCCTTCCCCTGAGATTGTGCGGTATGGGGAGGTGTCGGCTGGTGTCGGGCTTGGGCTGGCAGGAAAGAATCAACGTAATTCTTTCGTTACATGATGCGAAGGCATATCGTACAAAACAATTATAGGCGTTTTCGGGACAAATTCAACGGTAGATAATTATTGAGGTAAATTTTTGAGGCCGCTGTAAGCCGGAACCCCCTTTGTCGGCCTTCCTGTCGATCCTAAAAATCCTGGTATCCCGTCCTATTCCCTCATGTAAATCGGTTGCCATTGCCAAAATGTTCCAACCTTTCAGCTATCAACCTCGATCAGGCCATAGTACCATTAGCGCAGAATCCGGGCGGACATGGAGAAAGAGGGGGAACATAATGTGTTTTCGCAGAAATCGAAAAACCGCAGACCTTGCAACGATGCTGGCCGTGATTGCCATGCTGGCGTTCGGATTTTCCGAAGCCTTCGCGCAAGGCCAGGGAGGCATGGTCCTCGTAAGCAGGGCGGAAGCCCTGAGAGTGGCTGGAGAACTGAGCGCCGCCGAGGAGTTGTACCGCCAAGGTCTTGCCGAATTGGATCCCTCCACCCAAGAAGGAGCCCGGTACTTGAGAATCTGCCGCGACGGCCTGGAGTCGATCCAATATGCGCGGATATCCTTTCCCTACGACGAAGACACTATGAACGCCGCTCTGGCCAAGGCCTATCCTGCCTGGGTCGCCGCAGGCGGAAACGCCCGAAAAGCCGCGAAAGGCCTTGAGAGCCTTCAGATCGACGGAAAAACCATGTACTCGGATACTGTCATCCCAAACCTGCAGTTCAGGACCATGGCCTTGATGCACGGAGACCAGGAGAAAAACAAGACCTACGCTGCCCTGGTGGATAAGATATTGGACATCGCCAAGGTATGGCCGAAGGAATCCTGGAGGATTTACGACAACCCAGTCACCTATATAGGAAAGCATGCGGTGGACATCCCCCGCTCAGAGCTTCCCGCCGCGGGAACCTTCAAGATGTGGTTTCCCCTGCCCATCACCCTCGGCTACCAGCAGCCTGTGGAAATACTGTCCGTCGAACCCGCACGCTACCTCGTCCTTCCCCCTTCGAGTTCCGGCGCGATAAGCACACTCTATATGGAAGTTCCCCTCGAGAAACTCGAAGGGCCCCTTCGCGCCGAGGTTCGCTTCAAATTCACCCACTACGAACAGCACTTCAAGATAGACCCCGCCCTGGTAGGCCGATATAACACCTTAAGCCCCGAATACATCGCCTATACCGGCTCATCGGGCAACGTAGCCGTGACCCCGGAGATAAAAGCCACGGCGGAGCGAATTGTCGGGGGAGAAAAAAATCCCTACCTCGCGGCGCGGAAGATTTACGATTACATGATCGATACGATCGACTACAGCTTCATGCCCCACCTCCTCCTGTATCCCCGTTCCGACCTAAGGGAATCGGCCTATGTGCACGAATACAAGTTAGGCGACTGCGGAGCCCAAGGCGCATACTTCGCAGCCCTCTGCCGCGCCGTGGGAATTCCCGCCCGCGTACCTGGCGGCTGGCAGCTCTTCAACGGCAAATTCTCCCCCCATTTCTGGGCCGAATTCTTCGTGCCCAACTACGGCTGGCTTCCTGTCGACCCAAGCGTAGGCCAAGCATCGCTTTACACCACCATGGTCGATCCCGAGGTTAGGCGCGCCTACACGGATTTCTTCTTCGGACGCCAGGATGCCTTCCGCTGCGTCGTGCAGAGCAACGTGGACGAAGAATTTATACCAAAATTCCCCGGCACGAGCTTTTTGCCTATGGCCATCCAGAACATAGACGCCAGCTGCGACGCCATCGATCCCTCCAAAGGAGACAGTCCCACCCTAATCGTGCTCAACTATTCGGAACTGACGGTTGAATAAAGTCAATTCCTGTCGATCCTGAAAATCCTGTTAACTCGTCCCATTCCTTTATAAAAATCGGCAAGCATTTTGACTGGCGCGCGCAACGCAAATCGATTACGATTAGCCCATTGCCCAAGAATGCCAAATTAGGAGCTCGAACACCATGAAGAAAAATCGCATCCCTGGAATAGTCGCCGCTGAATCGGTGCTGATGGCCTACGGGGACGCGGGTTCAATGGTCCGGATTCTTCAATGAGGAAAAATTCATTCCATGCCTACCTGCCGTTCACAAGCCCTTCATGCGGATCATGTACGCTGGCTTCTAGACCCACAGGGAGGCACGGATGAAAGGAAGTATCGCTATACGGGCGGCTTGGACGCTCATGGCTTTCTTCGCATTGGCGGCGATTCTGCCCGCCGTCGGACAAGAAAACGGCTCAAAGGCTCAGGGGTCCTGGGCAATATCGATCAAGAAAAGCGAGATCACGCCTACGGCCAAATTTTATTCCATAAAAATCAACGACAAACCCGTGGAAATATTCGCTGTCCGGGCTTTCGACGGCACCATACGGACAGCCCTCAACACCTGCCAGGTTTGCTACGCTTCAAGCCGCGGGTACTTCAAGCAGGAAGGGAACATCTTCATCTGCCAGAATTGCGGAAACAGATTCAGCTTGGATCAGATAGGCAAGGGGCGCGGAGGCTGCAATCCAATTCCCATCCTAGGCAAGGACAAGACCGATCTTGGCGACTCGATCGGAATCTCCGAAAAATACCTAAGATCTGTCGCGCCCTACTTTGAGAAGTGGAAGAAAATCTGAGGCTAGGGAGACGGAAAAACAGGCTCCTCCCAGGGATGAATCGCCAAGCTCTAGGACTCCACCATGGGCTGCTGTGATCTCCTTGGCGATCGCCAAGCCCAGGCCGCGTCCGCCTTCGCGGGCTGACCGGGATTTTTCAATCCTGTAAAAACGCTCGAAAACCAAGGCTCGTTCCGGCTCCGGTATTCCGGAACCAGAGTCCTCCACCTGGAGCAAGGTCGAAGCCGGACGCCGCGGGTCGCGGCGGGCTGAGAGCAGCACAGCCCCTTCCGCGGGCGTATGGTTCAATGCGTTGGAAACCAGGTTGTAGATGACCTCGTTCAGGCGGGTCGGATCGGCGGCGACATGACAAGGCGGGTCTATGGGCGCCACGACCAAGGATATTTTCTTCTCCCGCGCCGCAGGGCCGAACATGGCCGCTGCCTTGCCCAGCACTTCGGCGGCATCAATTTTTTCCAGCTGAAGCCGCAGCTTCCCGGATTGGATTATCTCCAGCTCCCGGAGCATATCGATGAGGCGGGAGAGCCTCAAAGTCTCCTCGTGCACGGATTTGAGGGTAGCCATGTCTAAGGGATACACGCCATCCAACATCGCCTCGATAGTGCCTTGGATAAGGGCGACCGGAGTCCTCAGTTCGTGGGCCGAATCGGCTATCAACTGCCGTTTCCCTTCTTCAAGCCGCTTCAACTCCGCCGTCATCTGGTTGAACATGGATCCCAGCTCTGATATTTCGCCAAGCCCTCCCACCTCCACCGCCGTCCCAAGCTCTCCTTGGGAAACCTTCTTGGCCGCATTCGTCAAGGCGATGACCGGACGGGTCACTTGGGTGGAGAGAGCGATGCCCAAAAGAAGCGCCAAGGACAAGGATGCAGCGGCGGCCAATACCAGCGCCAGGCCGATGGTTCTCAGGAACCTTTCCTCGACGCCGGACAAGGAGGAGTCCACCATGGAATTGACCAGCACCGTGCCCACAGTGACTCCGTTGCTCATGATGGGTATTCCGTGGCTGACATGCCTGGAAGGATGGATTGTCTTCAACAGTTGTCCGGATGTATCTGCGACGATGATGCCATTCGCGTCCGCCACGACGACCCGGTCGCCGGCCAAGCCCTTGGCGGGATTCGACGCATTTGACTGAAGATCGGCCCAGGAGCCTTGGGAATCGAAGTATGAGCCCAGGACGTCTGCGTAGGTTCTCGCCTTTTCCGCATCGCCGGAAAATACATAGGTGCGGAATAGGTCTTCCGTCAGGAATCTCACTGAGACCAACATTACACCGCAGGCGACGGCGATGACTAGGAAAAAATCCAGGGCGAGCCTGAGCTTTAGTTTCATCTCAAGGCTCCAGGAACCTATAGCCCACGCCCCTGACCGTGCCGATGAATCGCGGATCCTCGCTATCGTCGCCGATATTCTTCCTGATGTTCTTGATATGGGCGTCGATGGTTCTCTCGTAGCCATCGAAAGTAGTGCCCGAACAGGCTTCCAGGATTTCGAGCCTGCTGTACACCCTTCCAGGCTCCCTCATGAGGTACCAAAGTATGTCGAATTGGATTGTGGTAAGATTTTTTTCCATCCCATCGACTCTAACCGATCTTTTTTTATGATCCAGCTCTATTAGACCCCGGCGCAACGCTCCCCGGCTTCCCTCCTCTTCTTCCTTAGGCCATCCTCGGCGGAGGATAGCCCGTATCCTTGCCACGAGCTCCCGTGGGCTAAAGGGTTTTGTCACGTAATCATCAGCTCCCAGCTCAAGGCCTACAATCTTGTCCGCTTCCTCCGCCCGTGCGCTCAGGAAAAGGATAGGAACGGAAGAATCCTTCCTCACCGCCCTGGCGAGGTCCAGGCCGTTCATCCCTGGCATGTTTATGTCCAGGACCAGGCAATCGGGACTGTTCTCCTTAAACAGGGCCAAGGCCTTCAATCCGTCGTAGGCCAGGATTGGAAGGAACCCGTGGGTCTCGAGATATGCGCCAACCATGAGGGTTATTTTTTCCTCATCGTCGGCGACCAGGATTTTTACCGCCACTTGTTTCCCTCCGCGAGCATGCTCGCGGAAAATATACTGCTTCGGGCGGGGGTCAATCTATATTGAAGGGCTTGAGCAGCTTGTCCACAAAGACTGTCTTCCCCGACTCGTCCATAGTTTCCACCTTGGCAAAGAGCCAGCCGCCCACCGCGCCGGGATCGACCCCCGCGGCGGCAAACGGCGCAGGATCCAGGACCCACACGATATCCTTGTCGTTCTTCTTCATATCTTTGGACCATTCAAACATGTTTCCGCCGCCGACGGAAATGCCGTAATGGTCAAGGGCGGCATGGTAGCCTATCCTCGCCCTATTGGTTCGAACCGTTTCGTCGAAGGCCGTGGCGAAAGAAGCACCCGCGTCAGCGGAAAACGCATTGTCGCCGAGCTCGAATTTTATGGTCAGGCGCTCTCCTTCAAGCGTAGCTTCCGTGCCCGCTGGAAACTCAAGCTTGGCCATGTCGAGGCCTGCAGCGAGGAAGGGCTTCGCGTCGAAGGACATTATTAAATCGGGCTTGGACGTCCCGGCAAAGTCCGCGGCGAAAAGAACCTGGTCCCCCTGGGGAGAAGCGAGGCTCCAGTACAAACCGCCCTCGGCCTTCGCCGCTCTTTCGCCTGAAGCATCCAATACAGCCCTGAATGAAGACTTGGAAAACTTCGCCACCACGTCCGTTTCCGCGCAGGATGCCAAACCCAGGATCAGCACCATGGAAGCCCCAAGAATCCCGGCCAATTTATAGAATTTCATCTCTTCCTCCCTATTCCAGTCAAGAATACCTCGGCCGCATGAACCCTGCATGAACGGATTATGGATTTCCCGGGATGGCTTCGACCACCAGGATCCTACTGGATATCATGCCCATCCAGCAAGTGTAGACTAAAACGCCTTTCTTCTTGGGCGTGAATTCAATGACGTTGTCCCCGGGCTTCAAGCGTTTCTTGATGCCATAGGCTGGAACGGTGATCGGATTGTTGCATCCGTTGAGCCCATCGGCTTCCACGCTGATGGTCCACCGTAGGGGTATGCCCGCCTGGACGACAAAGGGAAAGTAGTAGCCGGAATCCCCAAAATCGGTGGTGATTGTCTGGAATTCACCCCCCACCGCCGCCACGGTAAGACCCTCAGCCAGTCCCGCGGGCAAGGAGACTTGGTCGTAACCGTCAATCTTGCCGGGCAATGGAGCTCCGGCCAGCGCCCCTCCCCTTCCCATGGTAATAACCCCAAAGCCGAGCACCATAAGGGCACTGGCCTTGACCATCGCGGGCAGCAACTTCTTGGGAAGGAGGCGGGAGATGAATCCGAAGCCGAGCAGGA
>CAZDYX010000002.1:0-673 GCA_964509775.1 uncultured Desulfobulbia bacterium
ACAACTCTTCCCAACCGCCGCCCCACCAGCCCGAGTAGGCCCAAACTGCCGGCCAAAGAAGGGGGTAATCAGCATGACCAAATTGCGAAACATCGGCAAGCGGCCCTGTGCCAAGAGCCAACACCTTGGCTTTGGCGGCCCAAATAGCCCAGGCATCCCAATCGTCGGGAACCACAATCACCGCCATGGCCAGCGCCCAGAGAATGTTGCCCAAAATGATGGTCAGCAGAAACACCCTCCATGCGCCCGCCCAAGAGAAGCGCATTGCCCGCAGATGATCGCGCAACCCACGGGGAGGCCCGCTGACCTCCTCCCTTCGTAGTCGGCAGGTCCAATATCGCAGCCAACCACCGACCCCTAAAATCGTTAGGAGTTGGCATCCTGGAGAAATGGTGGAAACACCCAGCCGCGACCCAAGCAACAACAGCATGCAGAAAAAGAGCCCCAGGCCAAAAGCCTCGGGAAAACTCAACCTTGCGAATGCTCGCAAGGTACGAGCCGCAAGAGCCATCCCGGCAAACACTGCAACTGCCCCCAGTAGGGCGAGAGGACTCCCCCGCCTATCCCCGCCACCACTCTGCGTTGGGGTGAGCGTGGTGCTACTCTGTTCCCTTTCGCTCGGGGCAAAGACACCACTGTCATCGAGCCGATAATTCGAAGAACCGGAGGGGAT
>CAZDYX010000002.1:683-5065 GCA_964509775.1 uncultured Desulfobulbia bacterium
ACTTGAGATAGGAGAGGGTATTGTGGTCACCTTGCGCGGTGTAACCGACGTTGACCGGCCAGGTTCGATCAATCTGTTGGTATATATCGACAAACGACTCGGGCAGCCCCGCCACCCGCATCACCTGCTGCCGCTGCTCCGTAGTGCTTTTGCCGAAATAACTCTGCCGTTCCCTCTCCCACCAGAGTTTGTACATCCCCAACAAGGCTGCCAAAGACACCAGCGCCCACAGAAAAAGCACCCCAAAAACAATATAACGGGAGAACTTACTTCCCTTCGCCATGCTCATCTGGTTTGGCGGAAAGCTTGTCATCGAGATGGCTCAGCGCCTCACGGCGAGTAAGCTCAGAAAGATTTTGCTCGAGTTTTTCAATGGCCGAGAGAAGTTTGAAAATAAGCAGAAAAACGAGAAGAAAACCGGTGAGAATAACGGCATTGATATTGCCTTCAATGCCGATCAACTTGGCGAAATAGACAGTCGAGTTGGGATAGATGGCAATTAACCCCATCCCACCCCAGACTATGACCCGCACGGCAAATTTGAGAAAGGTCTGGCCGGTCTCCCGTTTGAAGAACTCCTTGCCCCCCTGAAAGAGCATGACCGCCGAAATACAGATAATAATTATTTGATATAAATGAATTTTCATAAGGTGCGATGTCCTTTTATACCAGCATGCCCCAGATCATGCGGGCAAGGGTTTTAATACCATTGATGAACCCCTGCTTCTGCGGCTTGCCCATCGAATATTCGGTATAGCGAACCTTGATCGGCACCTCCACAAATCTGAGACGATTGTTGTTGATCTCCCGGATGACCTTGCTGTCGTATTCGTATTTATCGGCTTTTGTATCGATGATGGTGGCGGCAAAATGGGAGTAGGCTCTGAACCCCGACTGGCTGTCGGAAACATGGATACCATAGAACAACCAGGTCACGATATTGCCGATCTTATTGGCAAGAATCTTGATGAGCGGCATCTCCCCCCGAACCTTGGGGCGACAGCCGAGTACCACATCGCATTGTCCGCTTTGTATCGGCGCAACGAGCGCCTCGATATCGGTGGGGTCATGCTGGCCGTCACCATCCATGGTGACGACTATTTCCGCCCCGAGTTTTTTAGCGGCAACAATTCCAGTTTTGGTTGCGGCTCCCTTACCACGATTGATCTTGTGCCGAATGGCCACGACCTGCTCAGAAAGGGCGTTGCGGTAGGTGGCGTCGCGACTGCCGTCGTCGACAACGATGATGGTATACTTGCCAGCCGCTCTGATCTCACGGATAACATCGCCAATCACCTGTTCCTCGTTATATGCGGGAACAACAATATGTATCGCTGAACTGTTCAAAATGGATATCGGATAAAATCCTTAATCAGGCGCCGCCACACGCCACAATGATAAAGGAGGCGGCACAGGAAAACCAAGGGCAGATAGAGACATCCATTCCAACCGGAACATACCACCTGCCGCCCCTGAAAAAGCGTTACGGCAGCAGCATACGGTACAACAAGAAAACCGTAAAGGAGAGGTTTTCCCATGATGACCGAAAGTTTTGCCAACCAGGAAAGGTTGTGATAATGGCGTCTCTGCACCGCCAATCCGCTGAGGTAGCCGGATCTATAGGCGTTACGAACAATCTTGGTGAACGTATCCCGCCCGTGATAATGAACGACCTCGGCATCGGGTGTAAAAAAACACAACCATCCGGCTTGACGCAGGCGCAGGCTGAAATCCCAATCCTCCGATGCCATCAGCGATTCGTCAAACCCACCGACCGCCTCAAAGACCTCCCGTCGCACCATCACCGCCGCGGAACCAAGATCGATGTTTTGTTGCTTCGTCGTGTACTGATAGGCCATAAACAAGCAAAGATCCGCACCTTTTCCCCAAAAACCAGGCTCACCGGAAACCACCCGACAGCCTGTCATGGCTACGAGCGGCGAGGAAGCCATCACGGTCAGCAGGATATCCAGCCAGTTCGCGGCAGGAACGCAATCATCGTCAATAAACGCCAGATAGTCGCCAGTTGCTTCACTTGCGCCAATATTACGCATCTTTCCAGGTGGATGAAGCGTATCGACGGGAACCACGCGCACAAGCGAAGAATCATGCCGACGGTCGGCAGATTCGTTCGGGTATGGTGTAACGATCAAAATCTCGAGAACAACCGCGAGAGCGGTTTGGTCAAGGAGGCCGCAGACAGTGCGGGCGACCTTCTGCGGCCGCGCCGATGGTATGATGATGCTGACGGTGTTGGATAAAGACATCAAGATTTTCAACCATTATTAGGATGTTTGTTCATCGCACCCCCCGACAATCGGCCAACGGACCAGGCCATAGCACCAGCCAAGAACGTAGGCAACATAAATCCTGCCCCGTATGGTCTTTTCCTCGGACGCCACGAATCCGCAAGCGTTTATGAAATTTTCCAAAACCCGGCCGAGCTTTGCCGACAGGGAAGAATCTCCCTGCGTCGCCACGCCGGAACTCACCCCCTCGCCTCTCGATACCGTTGCTCGCATCAAGCGGTCGGTAACCCCACCCCAGAAATAGCGCCGATAATACCATCCAGGTTGGACGCGCTCGGCTGGAACGAAATGCCGTACCGTCACCAGGGGATGGTAATAGAGATAGCCCCCCGAGGCTTCGATCTTTTTTTTGATCTGGGTTTCTTCCCCGGAAAGGAGACAAGGCCCTTTGCGCCCCAACCGTTCATCAAAGCCGCCGCATCTGAACAGGGTTTCTTTCTTGAAACAACTGTTGGCGCCAATCAGCCATTCTTGCTCCGATAAGGCCCGAGGCACATCACCCCAATGCACCCAACCGAGGGGAGCGCTCAGCTCGTCATTGATCCAGCTTGGCCTAGCGACTTCCCACTCCAAAGTGACCGGACCACCCACCCAGTCAGGCTGCGGCTGACAACTGGTAAAAGCATGCAACGCCGATTCAAGCCATTTTTCACCCGGTACGGCGTCATCGTCGATATAGCCGACAAACGGTGCCCGCGCCTCCTCTAGACCGCGATTCCTTGCGCGAGAAAGGCCAGGAACCGGTTCAAGGATCACCTTAACCAGAGGATTATCGGAAAAGCCCTTGAGAACCTCTTGGGTGGTATCGGTAGACCCGTTATCGACAACAATCACTTCATACCGCTCGGGATCGAGGGTTTGCTGGAGCAGACCGTGCAAACACTTTTTCAGAAAACCGGCACGATTTCTCGTGCAGACGATTGCCGAAATTTCAACAGCCATTGCTTAAAGCCGCAGGTCGGAATTTTCAGTTTCCGACCAATCAAGAATATGATTTTTTTCGTGACAAGGACCTTCCCAGCAGATGGCCCCGCCACAGCAGAGACATTCCGGAACCACATCTTTCCTGCCTCGGCGAGCGTTGGTTCGACGCAGTTCCTGCCAGAATCGGTTGTTCCAAAACTCTTTGTAACTCTGCCGCAAAATATTACCACTTTGATACTTGCCGGCATCGATCTTGGGGCGAAAGAGAATTTCGCTTGCCGGACAGGGATAGACATCGCCATTGAAGTTGATAAACAGGGAGCGCCAGGGTTCCGTGCAATCGCGAACCCGGGTCTCATGGCGCTCGTGGAAGTAGGGAACCCGGTGAAAACGAATTTTGCTCGCTTGGGCCCTCTTTTCGGCCGCGGCAACCATTCGGTCACTTAGTTCTTGATGGAAGAAGAGGGAGTCGTCCTGAGATATCACTACGCCGCGCCCCTGCTTCTCGCGATACGCTTGCGGGTAGATTCTCGAATACATAACTTTTACGGCATCGGCACCAAGGTCCGCGGCAAGATCGATAAAAGCGGGAAGTTCTTCGATATTGCGCCGCAGAAGAATCATCGAGAGACTGATCTGCGTTGCCGTCTGGCCTCGTTGACGCACGAGGCGACGCAAGTTAGCGAGAAGGTGATCAAAACCATCAACTCCAGCGACATCCTTGTAGGTACGTGCTGTGGAGGCATTGACCGAAACAAGGAAATGCGCACCGGACTCGAGAAGATCGCCAGTCGTTTTCTCCTTCAGGTCTATGGCATTTGTTATCACCGTGTGCTGCACAAAGGGGTAACTTTTTCGGGTATGGAGGGCAATAGTCCCAAGGTCGGGGTTGAGGTAGGGTTCTCCGCCGCCACCGTAGATCACATCCACGAGATACCCCATGTCGAGATGCTGATAAATGGTTTCCATATCGCGGAGGGAAAGGTATTGACCGCTACCGCAGGCCCGGTAGTCCTTGCCGCACATAACGCATTGGGAATTGCAGGTGTCGACCATCATCAGGTTGAGTGAGCTTGGAGCGAAAGCGACCTCAATATTTCCATCACGAGACGCACGTTGTATGTTGCGTTCGGCTTTCCATAAACGAAA
>CAZDYX010000002.1:5075-46149 GCA_964509775.1 uncultured Desulfobulbia bacterium
GGGAAATTGCCCTCCGGGGAAGGTCACGCGTTCTGTAATTCACCCCAACACTCTCCTTACATGCTTAGTCAGATCGGTAATTTGAACGAAAATAAGTTTGCTTTGCTCCTTGTCCCCAGCCTTTGGATCAACTCTTTAGCGGCCTATCTTATACTATGCTAGGCGAAAGCTTTTCGGAAACTATGCCAAATGATACTGGCAAGAAAGCGGACAAAGCTTACGGCAGGTGGCGTGGTCAGATGACGAAGAGGTGAACCAATCCATTTCCTATAAATCCAAAAGCCAAGGGGGCCCGAATTTGAGCATACTCTGAACCAGACCTTGGCCACAGCGCGTCTGAGATAAACATCACTGAACGTTTGATTCTGTAGATTGAGCTCAATAAGATTCTTTAGCCATTTCTCGGCCTTCTCAACTTCCTGTTTGCTGGTCATTCGATAGCCACGCCCCACTCGATGGTGAAAGGCAATATCTTCGGGGCTAGCTGAAATACCTGACTGTTTAAGTAATCGGCAAAGAATTATCTCCGTTTGTTTTGTCATTTCATCCCAGTTAGCCCGCGTTGCACTGCCACCATGCTCGCGAACCCGAACCAGGACTTCATTCAGATTCGCCAAAGGAAAATGAACGATGGCCCTCGTCCACAAATCATAATCTTCAGAACGCGAAAAAGTCGGATTATACTGCAGCTTGTGTTGAATGATAAGGTCTCTCCTCATGATAACTGTTACGTGCCACATGGGGGTTTCAAACAGCATGTATGCAGCAATTTCCATAGGGTCTGAAGGGACCCTGGCTACTGATGGAGGACCATTTCCAAACATTTGTACCCATCCCCCGGAGATGCCAATTTCTGGATGGTCTTGCATGAACCGAACTTGCCGTGCCAGGCGGTTGGGCATGCTGATATCGTCGGCATCCATTCGAGCAATATACCGCCCTCTTGCCAATTCGATCCCTTTGTTCAAAGAGCGGGCGACACCCAAGTTCTCTTCACTAGCAATTAAAACGATACGGGGATCGCATACTTTTGATATAATTTCCAGGCTGTTATCCGTAGACGCATCATCCAGGATGATAAATTCGAAATCCGTATAATTCTGTTTTAAAACACTCTCAATTGCTGCGGGCAAATATTTTCCGGCATTGTATACCGGCATTATGACACTAATCTCAGGCATATAACTCTTCGTAACGTTTCTCAAGCTGCTTTAAATTCATTTGGCGCATTTTTGTTACGATTTAAAAGATCTGCAAATATTGCGGAGTGCATTTTTATCCAGGGCAAGACATCCAGGTTATTTACAGCCCTCGAGCGAGCGGCAAGGGAGTATGTTTCAAGTCCCTCATACACCTGCAGTGCTGCTCGTGCAAGTTCATCTGATTTTGGCGGATGGTCTTGCTGCCAATCAAGAATTGCCGGCACGCCAACTCCGGCGTTTTTCCCAACAAGCTCGGGAACTCCACCACTTTTTGAGTAAACTATCGGAAGCCCGCAGGCCATGGCCTCTGCAACAAGACGCGGGCATGGGTCGTTGAATTTTGTGTGTAAAAGAATGTTATGTTTTTGCAGTAGTGCTGGAGCTTCCTCTTGACTATATCCACCAGAAAACTCAAACCTCTGCTGAACCCCAAGCTCCTGGGCCATTCTCTCTACCTCAGCTATACATTCCTTTTCGACTGCTCTCCATGTATACCTTCCAGCGATAGTAAGAAAGGCATTAGGTTCGTACATTAATATTTTCTGCAAAGTTTCAAGAGCAGTCTGTATCCGATAGAAATGCTGGTGACTACCTGACAGGAGAAGCCTTACCCCCCAAGGGCGGGTAATGCCACCTGGACGAAAGACCTCTGTATTTACAGGATTGTGCGAAATCGTCCACTGGCATTTGCAGCGGGCAACAAATTTATCTGCAGTTTGCTTGCAAAACTCACTTTGATAAATAACAAAATCTGCTAGTTCCAGAAGAATTCTATTCGGTGCATTTGTTTTCTCCCACCCAGGGCCATGCCATCCCGGATAAGCGACGCCATTTTGATTGAGGACCAGGAGCACTCCCTTTTGCTTTGCCCTGCGAGCCATGATTTCAGGAAAGACAGGCAATGCACTATTCACCAGATACAATATGTTTGCACCGCGAACAGTGTTTGGAAAATATTCATCCAAATCCTGGAATTTGATCATAGCCCCGCCTGAGCGCTCACTTCTTGATGGTATACGCTCATGACCATAAAAAACCAAAGGTTTCAGCGGATTATTGCTCTGAACAGCCCTCCATCTATTGACCTCGGATATAGTTCTTCTAGAGTATAAAAATGAAAGATGAAGAAATTCTTTGAATCTCTTTATAATGGTCATTCTTATTCCAGTAGCTTTTTCATAAAATTTCCATGAATGGATGCGACTATAGAAGCCGAATAATGAGATCGCACCACATGACAGGCATTTTCTTGTTGATTATCCCAGTCAAAAGAAGATTCAGACAGTTCTTCAAAAGCGTGGTGCCAATCATCAAGTGAATTGCAAATACGGATTCCTTGATCATCGGCAAAACGTGCAACATCCATATAGCTTTGCAGTGGGCTACAGAGTGCCAGCCTTCCCCTTGCCATTGGCAAGGTAATTTTCCACTCTGTGTGACCAATGTTATAGCTACTATCGAGGAATCTTGGAGATATAAAAATGCCTCCTCGGTCGTAACAAGAAAGGAGATTTTCGATGCTTTGAAAGGGTATTATTTCAACATTAAGATCATGTAATAGTTTCTTTAATCGATCCCGCCAAGGTGTAAATAATCTTTCTATGGCAGAGATTGAGTTTGTGATAATGCGGAGGACGAATCGCTTACTGTGTGAACGAAGAGCATCTTCAACTACCAGTAAATCAAAAAGCTTTACAGCCTCACCACACCACAACAGCGGGAGAGGCTCATTCTTGCTGGGTCTCCACTTGCTTGACCTGTGAATGTATCGGTCTTCGATGCAATCAGGAATCCAAACTGTATTATCATTATACTCCAGAGCTATTTCTTTGAGCAGACTTGAGTCAGCAATGACGGCTTTACATGTTCTTGCCATTGCCCTGGCCTGGTGGTTCTGCTCCACCGTCGGTGCCATCCCATGATAGTAATAGGTGCCAGCAGGAGTGCTGAGATAATCTACATTGAGGTCAAAAACGGTAGGGATATTCCTTTTTTGGCACTGTAGGGCGAGTCTGAATGCCTCTGCGTTCATTGACTTTAAAAACACAATGGCATCATATCTCTGCCATGGTCTATAAACCTCATAACTGAGCCCAAGCAGTTGCAAACATGGCTGTTTGATAAGAGGACTAAGACGTGCATTACTTATTGAGCTACTTCCCTTCCAGCCAAAAAATAAAGGGGCAATAGCCTTTGAAGAATAACAGCTTAAGAAGGAAGGCAGTAATCCGTCGATTACGAAGCCAATACGCTTTGAGTAAATCATTCACGTTCTGCCATAAGACGGTGGACAATCCTAACATATCCACTAGCCATCATTGAACCGTCTGGCATGTTGGCAAATACTTTCTCGCGCAGATTTTTGTAGTTGTGTCTCATTGCACCAATAGCTTCGACAATAGTATCATCTCGAAAGCTGATACCGTACTTTTTGCCAGCCTCGACAATTCCTCCACCATCTTCATGATACAACAAGGGCAATCCGCATTGGACTCCCTCTACATGATGCATGCCACAAGGTTCCCAGAGACTGGCAGTTATATACACATGACATTGCCGTAGCAGGTCGGCCAGCTTTACTCCTGATGCAGGGCCGAATGTTCGTGCTGCTCGCCACTGCATACCTTCGGGCCACTGCCCAATTATCCATAGTTCGGTAGCAGGAAGTTCGCCATCGGCTATCATGTCATCAATCATCTTGTATACAGGAAAACCCTTCATCGGATTTGCCGACCAGTGGTGGGTGACCAGACGAAGTGGTCCATCGGCCCTGAAAGAAGCGCTGCCTACTGGATGAAATACTGAGACATCTGCGCCATTATAAATGGTGCTGTTTGATCGGGAGCCAGAAAACCATCTCGCTTGAAAGTATTCCTTCAACCATTCTGAAATGAAGACGGTATGATCTGCAGCGGAGTTGGCTTCGTGCAGAATTTCATCAATGAAGCTCGTGCTTTTTCTTTGGTCACATTCATTAATTCTATGGATGATTTTAACTCCAGGATTGTTTTTGCGATACTTCAGAATGTCTTGCATTCCGAAAGATTTGTTCAACAAATCTTCACGGGGGTCGATAATGAGGATAACATCTGTTTTTTTCTTCAAGTCGAAGACCAGTCTAAATCCACACCGGCGGAGCGCCGTTGCAAATTGTTTTAAGAAAACACTGCTCCCTCCCCAAGACCCAAAAGCAGGATACATGTTACAGGCGACAGTTCCATGACAGTTCCTAAAGGGGAGGCTATGGGAACAAAGAGCGATATAATGGTGATGGCAAGTCTTCAAAGTCTTGTCGAAAAGGTACTCTATATGTCGTAAAAGCATCTTTATCCTGTCAGCATTATGCCAATGAATAATTCATTGTTCTATAGAAGTGGTGTCAACTAATTTTAATAATGATTAAAATTTCACATTATTGGCTTTTGGGCTACAACCATTATCATGTGGCTTACCCATCTCGACGGCAATAAAACACCCAGCAACCATGTAACTGCGAATCTTGAAATTTTGTTTTCATGTGGCGATGAGCAAAAATTCACTAAAATACGTTTCACCCCTTCTCTTTTATCGAGTCGATGAATGTTTTTTGTCTGGAACCCTGCCAATGAAGCCTGCTGATACAATTCACTTTCACTCAGACGCCACTGATAAAATCTGCCACATTTCTCACTATAACCTTTAGAATAAAATGTATTCTTTTCAGCTTGCCTGATTATTCTGTTATTTTTTCGAGCGTGACGGAGATTCTGATAAGGTACAGACGCGAATAAAAATCCCCCTGGCTTTAGTATTCGAAACGCCTCCTTGAAACACTCATCAGGACCGCTTTCAAAATGCTCGAACACCCCCCACGAAAAACAAAAATCAAACTGATTATCGGAAAAGCCGGTTTTGCGCACATCACCATGCTTATAAACACCGGGGACCCCCCTTGTCTGCAACCTTTGTATCACTTCTTTTGAAATATCCATCCCTGTGACATCATAACCCTTTAAAGCGAAATACGCAGTCCAGTTTCCAAGCCCACACCCAGCATCAAGGATCTTTGTGTTTTTTCCGGCCGCCTGCAAATATTTTTGCATTATTGCAAGTTCAGCTCTATTTTGTATCGTCTCATTCAATACCCCAAGGTTCAATTCTTTCCCGCGCCAGATATCGCTCCAGTGCCGTTCGATAAAGGAATCTTCACTTTCAGAGAAGTGTTCGCTGCTCGAATCATAAATATAGTCTTTAATCATTTACCAAACCTCGACTTTTAAAATTAAGAACCGAGTTGTCCTCTGAATTTGGCGCTTAGTAACCATTACTTGAACATCATTCTTTACTTGCCAACCGAGTTGAGTTCCAAAATCTAAGAAAGAAACATTTTATAAAAATTGCTCATCGACGTAGTAATCCGTATAACTAAGAAGGTAATGTGAGGAAAAAATAAAGTAAGATTATCATGTAGTATATGTGGATTCGGCATCCTATAATAATTGCGTATTTAATGCTATTATCGTCTCACCGTCATAAAACATGATGAACGAAAGATCCTTTGTAGCTTCATAGAAGTCGGCAGAACAACCTGGAACTATGAAGTCGTGAAGTTCAATCAATAAAATTCTTGTACGTTTAAGCCAATATGGGGTCCCATTCTTAAAAATTTCTCTTTCTGCGCCTTCAATGTCGATCTTTAGTATATCAATAATTTCTTCTTGAGATTCGAATAAAAGACGATCGATTGTGAGCCCCTTTAACTGGGCATTATAGTTAGCTTCAACTTCCTCAACACGAAAAGACCGGGCACCGGTATTTGGATTCATAATACGAAGGTCTTTTTCTAAGCCCCATATAGCTGCTTTTAAACATTTCACATTTTTAAACCGCCGGAGATTTTCACACAACGTCTTAAAATTACTCTCGTCAGGTTCAATGGCTAATATTTTAGTAGTCGGGTATTTTTTTGCAAACAAAATTGAGGCATAACCGACATTAGCTCCACAATCTAATATTAAGCGAGGCTCCCTCCCTGGAAGGCAAATCTCATATGGCAATTCTCCAAAAATTTGTGCAAAAGTCTTAAGATCTGTAGTATCAGGTCGAACTCTAATTTTATGCTGCGCGTGTAACGACACATGAGGCTCTCCCAATTCCAAGGAATCGAATATCACTGCAGCGTTCTCGTGACCAAACTGCGTACTCAGTCCACGCCGAATACGATTTTTCTGCCTTGATGGTTTATTCAACCATTTTGAGCATGATTGTGAGTGATTCATTAACATTCGCAACCCTCTCCTGTATCCAAACAATTTTAAATGCCAGAATACAAGGATTACAAAGCGTTTAAAAAAATAAAATTTCTGAATCGACATGCTTACGAAGTGATTTATGCTATAAATATTTATCTATATATTGATGTATGTAATACTAGAGAGAGTCTATATTAGGAATTGAAACATATGGCCTAAAGAAAACGCTCACGTCAGCCTCGACCAATGGTCCTCTCATATACTTCTCACTTTTCCACTTTGAAATGAATTTATCTCTTCCCAAAATAAATCTTAACATTGCGAAAATATAGTCTCTAGGGCTTCTGTTATTGACTTCAACCGGATTGGGCCGAAGGTATACGTCATTACTCCTACCAACCTTATCAAGACTGCTACGTCTCAAGAAGCAAGTATGGAGACATCGAAAACAGGATTCCTCCCAAATATATTGCGTATGGAGAGAGAGTCGCATGCTACTATCATAAGAATCCTTAAAGATTATTTTTCCACCAAGAAATGGCTCTTTACACTCGCCATCCCATGACTTCAATGCATTGAAATTATATATTTTAGTCATTGAACGAGAAGGTGGGGCTAGGTGGCCTGTCGCTATCTTATTCCCAAGATCAAGAGAAACACAGTTCAACACGTTGCCAAATATTTGCCATTCTTTATCGTACATTCCGGACTCCAGACGGACCCTGAATTTTGACAACCCAACCGGGTCATAAATTTCATCGCCATCGATACCAAACAACCAGGTTCGAGAACCAATATACTGTTTAATGAGTTCATGAGAGTCACCTGAATCCTCAATCTTGTGATATATGATTTTGTCAGAATTGGCTTTGAGGTTGTTGACGACCTGTGCAGTGTTGTCCTTCGACTGATGGTCTGCAACGATAATTTTGTCACAGAAGTCCAGCACATTCATAACCGCTTGCCCAATAAATTGATCTTCATTGCGGACAAGCATGATACCAACAATTTGCATAAAAACCTTCCCTCTCTTAAAATTGTTGCGAGCATTCTTGATAAGTATTCAATTTCTGAAATTTATTACTCAGACCAGCTGAGCTTCAGCATCTAATCTGAAACATGTTCGTTTTGCATTATACTAACATGTGGCTTTTGCATGCCTCAGCACAACAGGATTCGATGCATTGCGAAAAGTGCTCAATTGAATAATTGGAGTTCAAGCAATTTAAAGCTTGAGTTGCGATGTTTTCTGCAAAAGTTCTATCCTCTAGGATGCGATTGACTTTTCGTGCTAAATCGATTGGATCTCCACCCTTGATAAACAGCAGTTCTTTTTCATCTCTCAGTACCCGACGGTCCCAAAATCCTGGTGTTTCAGTAATTACGACTGGAGTTCCGCAAGCCATCGCCTGCAAGGCAACGCTTTGCCCCGATGGTTGGACTGAATCAATCAGTGGTATTACAACACAGAGTGCCTCTTGATACAAAATCTTCAGTTCATAGTCATTTATGGACTGGCTGCCCCAGTCACTATTCAGCAACGTAACATTTTCTGAAAGAGAACCGGTGATCTTCCTTCTTGTCAACAATCTGATTTCAGAAGAAATCAGATGGGCAGCTCTCAACAGACAGTCAAAATCTCGCCTTCCATCGTTACCCACACACAGGACATAGCTTTTTTTCTTCTTTTTATCACCATCCCCCCAAAATTGAAGGTCCACTCCATACTGACACACTGAGTTGTTTATTTTAGCAGAAGAAAAAACCTTTTTACTTTGAATAAATTCTCCCTCACCGAAATATACATTGTGCATTTCCTCCATCAGGGCAGAAGTCAAGTGTTTTCCAACCTTTTTGTAGGGATTATTAAAAATGCCACATTGAATCGAAACGAGGGGCGGTGGAAGCGCTTTTATCTTCTTCAACAAACCAAGGGCGAATGCTATCCCACTTGTTGTGGCTACGATACAGTCGTATTTGCTTAATTCATCGCATAACTTTAGGCACTGCCTGACCAGACCGCCATCCATATAGGCTGGAGACCACCCTTTGTTTAACATGATATTGCAAAAAGCATACGGGAATTTTACTGGAGAATGAGGGACTAATTCATGGAAACCGATTTCATAACCTTTTTTTTCAAGCTCAATTGCACCATAAAAGAAATCAGAGGGGCTTTTGCCCGCACGAACATTCTGTAGTATATTGAACCTACCAGTATTAAACAAATATGCGATTTTCACCTGTTAATGCCTTACACCTTAAATGCTGTCAAATAAAAAGTGGTCTGGGAAAATGTTGGTGCCGTGACAATACCAGCACATCTACCCTTCAGCTTTAGAAGGGGATTAGCCCTGGTGCTACAGGCACCAGCGAGTATTAGATATTTCTCCGAAAAAAACGCCAATCCTTTTGTACCGAGATGACGTCTCAAGCACTCAACAGATTCACTATTCTCTACAAATCTAAAACCTTACGCTGATTTTTGAAATACACCGCCGACTATATGTCTCAACAAAAAAGTCGATAACCCCTTAAATCTTAAAACTTTTTTTTAACAGATCATTGCCGGCAATCGTTCCATCTTCAACCGGATTGTATGTTGTTTTGTCGAGAACGTCGGCTACAAGGAAAACTTTTGTTCTCTTGTAGCCATGATTGACACAAATTTCAGGATATCCTCTTGGTGTATTGGAAAAATAAAAAATAGAAATTTTAAATCCTGCCAGCAGAAGTGCCTTTTTTAATGACTCAATATCAAACCAAAATGTGGTATAGGAGAAACTGGATCCTGAGGTATCCTGCATGTTAACATTCGCAGGAAAGATATTTAATCTTCCTGAGAACGGTTCACCGTCTAAATGAATTCTTGATTTGGACAATGATAAATTGCACCTGTATTTCCTGCCGGCTAGAAAGAAATGAAGATAAGAAGGACTCACATGTGTTTCCAGCACAAGGGTATTGCAAATATTTCGTATCCTCTTCAGCAAATTGAAGGGATTCTGCATGTGATAAAGTAGCCCAGTACAGAGGCATAGATCAAATTTTCCAAGCCCATATTCATCTATTTTTCTGACATCCTTATTGAAAAACTGAACCCTTTCATAGCCCAAACTTTTCTTTTCATTTTCAGCTTTTTCGAGGAAACGTTCTCTGATTTCAATCCCAACAACCTCTGTGCATCCCGATTCGTAGAGATCAAAACAGTTATAACCTTCATTAGAACCAAGATCTATAGCTCGAAAACCGTGTATCGGCAGAAGTTTTTTAATACTATTTACCCTTGTCGAACGCCCGGCCAATCCGCCAGACCCTTTTTCAGCTAGATCCATTGATTATTTTTGTCCCTTTCTATATCTTTTAGATTTAATCAATTTTGACACAGTGATTAAAGCTTAAAACAAACTCAACTCACTAAGTGTTCTTCCCTGCTGTTTTTTATTAAAACCAGGTCAGTATTTTCACACACTCTATGATGCTCTGTTTATTTGCATGTTTTTTTGAAGCATACCTTTTCTTCAGTTAAAATTGGATTTTTGTCTTTTGTATGAATGAAAAATAAAATTTTTCAGAATGTTCATCCAGAAAGGCTTTTGAAACGGACCGCGTTCAAGAAGTGACAGAGTGAGTTCCAGGAATTGTTTTTCAAAAAGCTTCCAATTATGGTATTCAACAACCTTTTGACGAACGTATTTGCCCTGTTGCGGCGTCCACTCGCCAACGGCAAGCAGCATTGCATCGGCAAGTTCGTCACTTGTATTTCCATGCAAGGGATAGCCACCATACTTCTCTGCATCAATACCGGAACTTCGGGATGCTATGGGCACAAAACAACAACTCATAGCCTCAAGAAGCGTCACGGCCTGCCCTTCAGCTAAGGACGGCTGAAGCACCCAGGATGACGAGTTTAAGTGCCTGACATATTCACTGCTCCCGCTCTGGTATGCTCCTGAGAAAATTACACTTGGGCAGTTTTCCAGCAACTGCATTATGTCGATATCTCCATCCCTTCCCAGCAAAATTAATTTCGCGTCAGGGATTTTATGAGCGACCTTTTTCCAGGCTCCAGCAACTATGTGACTTCCCTTTCTCACTGAGAACCGTGTCGCATTATGGACAAATATCTTATTGCGAACGATATCCTCTGCGCCTCTGAAATGTTCTGTATCGATTCCACAGTCAACAAGATGTAATGATCCACGGGGCCTTTGAATATTGAACGTTTGTAATATATGGTCGTTTCCGATGATTAATACCAAATCAGATAGAGAAAGACTCCGCCAGTGTCTCCATCTATCAATAATTGAAGAAAGACCTTCTACAGGTGAGCCAGTAGCAAATGAAAGATTGTCAGCTATTTGCCTTGTCACAAAATTAAAATGAGCAATAGATGCAAAAGTTGCCATTCGTTCAACCTGAGCATCGCGCCCGTCATGCCTGTTCGTCCACAGCAGATCGATTTTTCCGCTGGGCACAGTATCGCCATAGGTGACATTAACAAAGTTATTTTTTAGCACCTTCCACATATGAGAGGCTATCTGGCTACACGAGAACCACTCAGTACCTTTATTTTCTTTACCTGGATAAAAGTGGCGGTCTGAATAGGCGAGATGGATTCTAAAAAAATTATTTTTCATTATAATTTCAAGTAGTAGAGCATTTGCAACATTGTGCAGTACTCGATATCGACTGGTTGTAATCAATTAGAACCATGTGGCACTTCCTTGCATGATTTCCTCGAACTACGCTTCACTGGGCTGATATATGTTTTTCTCATCGCTTTACAAAGTGTATGATAGGATCTCGCAAGGCAAACCCGACATCTTTGTCGACCACTTCATAACCAGAAGCAGTAAGTAACTCTGCAACCCTCTCCAACCCGTTATTGTACCACCGCCCTTCGGGCCTGATGTCATCCAACTCATTTTTATCAAGACGAGGTAAATGTGAACGACCAACCAATGTGTCCTTTTTGTATTTATTTAGTGCTTCCAATATTTTATAAAAACATGATGGCAGCGTGCGAAATATTATGTCATACTGCTTGAAATTTTCAGATATGTGATTGGACTGGTCATAATCCGACAGCATCCAGAAGCAATGTGCCCCCTTTTTAAGTTTTGGATACATGTTTCTCGCATACTGACTTACCCCTTCGAATGAAATATGACAAAAGGTTCCAAAAGAAAACACATACGTAAAATAATTATCAGGCAGAGTTGAACATGAAAAATCGTCAACTTGTTGATATGTCATGTTTTTAGGGCTACCAAGATACTTGTCTATTTCATTATCTTCTCTCGATTTTGCATCAAGGCACCAAACTTCTCGTGCATTCAACATGCAGCGAGTCCATGCACCTCTTCCAGGCCCTATTTCCAATACAACTGAATCATTATTAACGTATGGTTTTATGCAACCTAAATAAGTAGCATGAAGGACGCTTAAATATCCAACTCGCTTATAGGAAGATGCGCCTACTGGATCAAGGGGATCTCCCTCATAGTATCCTCCACGCCATAATCTGCTGAAAACAGCAATCTCCGGATGTACTGCCTTTTCTTGATTCACGTAATCTCCTTATTTTTATTAATCCGGCGGGCAAATAGGTTCTCGCGGCATATTTGATCGAAGGATGATTGAAATACTTCATAATCCTTTCAGGTTTCTTCTGGAGCATCCGCATGTGGCCCAGTACAGTTTTCTTGAGATCGTTGTTATTCCTGCTCGGAGCAGCAGTCCGAACTCCCGACTTGAGATCGCAGTTGAGATATTCGTCCGGGTTGAGTTCCGGTGAATATGAAGGCAGGTAAAACACTTCAATTTTCTCCTGGTACTTCTCAATCCAACGTCTTACCAAGTTTGCGTGGTGTACTTTGAGATTATCCAAAACGAGAAAAACCTTGCGGCCGACATCTTTAATCAGGCGTTTCATGAATTTCAGCAGGACGCGGACCGTCATGGTTTGCTCGTAGAGCATGAAGCGCAACAGTCCCTGGTTGTTGATGGCTGAAATCATATTGAGAGAGAACCGTTTCGCGTTGACGGCAACAACAGGCGTCTGACCACGTGGTGCATATCCTCGACCATGTTGACAATCATTCCGCACGCCCGTCTCATCGCCCCAGTAGATTTCTGCTTTCTCTGCCGCCGCACGACGCTTTATCTCCGGATACGCCGTATCAAGCCATTCCTGGACTGCTTTTGGGTTTTGCTCATACGCCTTCTTGATGGGCTTTTGAGGGGTAAAACCCCATCTTTTCAAGTAGTCACCTATGGTACGGATGGCTACCCGCACACGCCACATATGGTAGGCAACTGACTGGATCGCCTTACGCGTCCATAAAGCAAACGGCAGCTTGAGTTGTTTGGGGTTCTTGTCAACCAAGAGCTTCTGTAAATTTCGTTCCTGCTCGGCCGAAAAAATGCATTGTTCACCTTTTCTGCGACCGCGTTTTCCAAGTTTGATTGCGTTGGCTTTGCGGTTTCCATTTTCCCAGGCGCGAATCCAGCGGCAGGCGACGCCATAATGGACACTGATGATCTCTGCGATCTCCTTGCGCTTTACTCCTTTTTGAAAAAGGCGAATGGCAAGATCTCTATTGTGTTGTTGGATTTCACTCGAAAGTGATCTGGAATCTGTATTTTTCATTCCAAGATCTTACACCATTTCACCTATTTTGTCGCCATGTTAATATAATGAAATAGAGGCAAAGAAATTTCTGATTACCACTAATCCTCAGACAAGGAGAATATTTTCAGAGGGGTTCACTATATGACCCAACCTCTATGCCATACTTCCACTGAACTCAACAAAGGAGGCATGCCATGGCTCAACGAAGTGATATACATTTTCAAAGAGGGGGTAATTATTCAAAGTTTCATGAAAATTACGATACAGAGGAAGTTTTCGCCCTTTACCGTACGTATACGCTTTAGAATTGGATTTCAGCATGGTAATCAGATAACTAGATATCTCTATAACTCAACAATTTTTTCAATACCTTTTTTTTGAATCATCTTAAGATGTAAACTCATTAATAAGCTTTTCAAATTTGGAATTATAGCTTTAAAAAAGGGTATACTATGTTCCATATTCCATTTCTTTGAGAATTTAATTTGGTTGCTTATGTTAATATCTCTGCATGGAATTTTGCTACCCGACCTGGTCGCTCCCCACTCTATCTTTGACACTACTTCCCCATATGCAACATAATTCTTATAACCATTTTTTACGCATCTCAATGAAAGGTCATTATCATCCCAAAAAAGAGGATAAAACCTCTCATCGAAACTTCCCACATCTCTTAATACTTCACGAGCGATACACAAGGGGCCTCTGTTAACAAAAGTTCGATTTTCATATTGCCCTGGGTTGAGTACAGCATTTTTTGATTTGGATGTCGACCAAGGAGCGGAAATAAAATTGTAATATTGATTAGGAATCTCCATTTCGTAACCATCTTTAAATCCAATCAAACCTACTTTTAAATTATTATTAAAAATTTCAACGGCAGTAGACAAGATGGAATCGACATCCATAAGGACTACATCATCTTGGACTAATAGACAATATGGAGCCTCACTCTTATTTAACAAGAAATTGTTCGCTCTAACTTCAAAAAAATCATAGTTAATATTTACAAAAGCTCTAAAATTTTTAATGAGATGGCAATGCCTCTTGAACTCTTCAAGAGAATTATCATTGCAATTATCGAAAAAAAATATCAACTGACAATCATCTAGTTTTGACAAGGACTTTAGAATCCTTTCTATCAAAAAGCCCTTATTAAATATAGTATACGCAATTGAGAAAGAAAATTTGCCCGAACTCTCTGATTCCATTTCTTTAAGATATCCTTTTCAAAGAACCACGCTTTCCTTTTATACCCATGTAAATACTTTTCATAGTTAAAAGGAACATTTCAACATTACCAAGTTTTAATCTTATTCTCTGTAATATTTGTAAGCATTCAATTATCGATAATTCCAATTTACTTCGTTTTAAAAAATCATTTCTAAATTTGAAAAAAGGCCCGACCAATCCATGATTCACCATCCACATCCACTGTTTCCCCTCTATAGGCAAATAACTCAGATACTCTAAATAAGCCACAGAATTGCTAAGGATTTTTATATTATGACAATTATCTGCTATATCGCCGCGGACAAAGAATGCATTTCCTGTATAGCAAACCAAACGATAATCATTTTTTACAGCCCATTTTTTGAACAGTCCAAAAGGCTGACCTACATTATTTTTTGCTATTTCAATATTAATAGCCATGTCATTTTCAGGATCGTGACCGGCGTTAATTTCTACACAGATCACTCTTGGTGCCATTTCCATGGCCTCCAGAATTTGATAATCTAGACCATCAATATCAATACTCAAAAAATCCAAATCTTCAAATCCATATTCTTTACATATTGTTTGTAATCGATTATCTCCAACATCAACGAAGCGATTAACGCATATAACTTTGCCGTTTCGATCGTATGTTTTTTCTAAATCATTAAACCGCTCCCTATCGCCTTCTATCATTAAAGCTTTCCAACCATCAAGAATCAATCGGCGACAATTTGAGAGATGTTTTCCATCCCAAGCTCCAAATTCACAACATGTTCGATTTTTAATTTTGATCCTTCTAAATAGTTCTTCAATAATTCCATCTTCACCATTTTGACTAAAGATATTTTTTTTGAATTCTAGCAATCCGCCTGCAAGTCCATTATTTTTCATAGCCGCCTAGAGATATCTCTCTAATTATTTACGTTTTTATAGTAGTTAGATATTAAAGTGCTCGTTTTGCCAATCCTGATATGGTTCGGTCATTTATACTTTTCCAGCCCAATAGCTTGTTCAAGTAAGCCGCTACGCGGCAGAACGGCCCTCACTCATGACGACTATCACCCCATCCTTCCAGTGAAATAGCCATCTTCGTTAATCAAATTCCTCTCCTCGTCCGTAAAGAGTTGTGTAGGCAGTTTTTTCTACCAACTCAATTACGAAAAAGGAGAGGAAAATGGAAAAGTATCATTGGTTCAAGACCGAATGGCATGTGTAATTTGAAAAAGCCATGCAGGTAGGTGGCCTCTGCGAGAGAAGCAGACAGGCTTACTCCCGTTCCATGCGCATGCTGGTCGAATACTTCAACAAAACCCCCGATCTCATCGCCGAGGAGGAACTCCTCGACACCTCATCCACCGACAGGATGTCAGTGGCTGGTCCCCGGCCACCGCGAATCGCCATGCCAACATCAGGTTCTTCTTCAACCATGTCCTGAAAAAGGACTGGCATCTTCTTCTGCTTGCCAAGCCCAAACGAGAAAAGCACTTACCGGCGACGCTCTCTCGAGAAGAAGTTGAAAGGATCATGATCAAGGTTTCCACCTTCCACAATTATGCCTATCTGATGACCGTCTGTACCTGCAGCCTCAGGCTTCAGGAGGGTTTGTTCCTGGAGGTCTCCGATATCGATGGGGCAAGGAAGATGATCCATATTCACTGCGGCAAAGGGGCCAAGGATCGTTATGTCCCGTTGCCGGAGTATACCTATGCTCTGCTCCGCCGTTACTGGGCGTCCCACCGCAACCCGACACTCATTTTTCCTGCCGTTGGCTGAGTACAACAAAAGGCACCGGTTTCTCCGGAACCAACGTCCATCGACGGGGTGCAGGGCGCTTTTCGCAGGGCCAAGTTCGATGCAGCCGTCAACAAACGTGGCGTTTCCGCGCATACCCTACGACATTCCTATGCCACACATCTCCTGGAAGCAGGGGTCAACCTAGGGGTCATTCAAAAATATCTCGGCTACTCCAGCATCGAGACCACCATGGTTTATCTCCATCACACCAACAAGGGCATGGAGGAAGCCTACCAGATCATCAACTCGGTGAATGAAGGAGGTGTGACCATGTTTGCCATCGCCGACATCTTCAGAACCTTTGCCCCGGAATATCTGGAACGTTTTCCCAACTTACCCGATCAGCACCAAAAGGTAATCGAGGCTATCATCTACTGCCGCTCCGGCAACCTCGGCGTCACAATCTATCGTTGCAAGGGTTGTGGCGCGACCCACCGCATCGATCGCTCCTGCGGTAACCGCCAGTGTCCCGGGTGCCAGTACCACAAGAGCCGGGACTGGCTGGAAAGCCAGTTGAACCGCAGTCTGCCGGGCCAGCACTTTATGCTCACCTTTACCATGCCCGAACAGATCCGTACGTTTTGCCTTAGTCATCAACATCTTGCCTATGAAGCGCTTTTTGCGGCGGCTGCCGGAGCCATCAAAAAACTGGCCAGGGATCCTCGTTATATCGGCGCCGATCTGCCGGGCTTCACCGGGGTTCTCAACACCTGGGGGCTACAGTTACAGTACCATCCCCATGTGCACTTCATCGTTGTCGCCGGTAGCTTGTCAAAGAACAGAGAACAATAGCTTGCCGCCGGTAATGAATTTTATCTGCCGGTCCGGGCGCTGGCGAAAAATCTTCAAGGCCAAGTTCAAGGCGGCGATGGAGAGAAGTATGTGCTACCAAGTGGCTTCATGAAAATCAGGTATTATGTCTTCATTAAAAGCGCCTGCAAAATATCTCTTGTTCGACTTCGGCTCCTGATTCTTGCTGCTCTTAAAAGGGTAGACGTCGCCCTCGCCGATCTGGTCCTTAAAAAAGCAGAGGTGCAAAAGAAACAACCTTTCTGCCGCCATTGCGGTGCACAACTGCTCTACCTGTTCAGTCTCATCCCCGGGATGCCTGGGCGGAGCCCGACATAAGCGCTACCAACTGATTTCTCATAGAATTTAATCTGCGCACATTTTGCTCTTTTTCAGAACAAGGGTGAAGTGCGCTCTGATACACAATATCTAATTGATTTCTATAGGTAATTCGGGATGAATTCGATAGCTCGATCTCAATTTTCCATGAAACAGCTGCCCAATCCTGCCTTCGCCAAAGAATACTCACTCGATTTTTCCTTACGGCCCCATCCTCTTGCTAAGCAATACCCTATTCCTCCAGCAGCCTCTTGAACAGAGCATTGAATACGACCGCTATCGCAGATCGTTTCAAGCCTTATTGGTTATCTCAATCTACTTCAAACAATATCTCAGCGATCTCTGTTGATGCAGCCAGTAATATTTGCTAGGGAAATAGCGATTTGATTTTTCTTTTAAGATGTGATGCGAGAGACCATTTATTGTCAACCCATCTCCTATCAAAAAAATCTTCTAACTGATTGGATTCAAGGCCAACCAGAGGATAAAGGTCCTCTCTAACAAAGACACAATTCCCCGTATGAGCAACCAGTTGATATCCTTTTTCCTTTGCTAAATGAACCAATGCTGCAGCACTCGACCCTTTGCCACTATCTGGCTCGCCGACAAAATGGACATTATAGTTAAACGATGAATTTGCTTCAATTATTACAATGGCAGGAGAGTATTCAGTAAAAGCTTTCCAAATGTAGTAATCATTGCCATCTACATCTATAGATAACAAATCAAAATTTTTTGGGATTGGAGTGGTTTTCAGCAGTCTATTTAACGAATTTGGATCATCATTATGAAAACCTACAAACGCACACAAGGGGTGCACTCGCGCATTGTTCTTGTATTCTTCCGTTAAATAGTGGAAGCGGGTTTCGTCACCCTCAATGAGCACAGCAGACCACTCTTTCTCCGTTATTAATAATCTTGTGTTCGAAAGGTGTATACCATCCCAAGCACCGAATTCCACGCACCAGCCTTTAGAAAGGCTGAGTTTTGAACATAAAAAATCTATTATCCCATCTTCACCTTCTTGTGAATGAATATTTTTTCTGAAATTATTTATATTTTTCAATTTGTTCTCCATTCTGTTTCATTCAAACCCAATATCACAGGTGAGGGCCTTCATAGGTGATTAGCAGTTTTGTCTACCGGCAATTTTGTTTTTAACTGAAATAAAAAACCTCGAAAAAGATGATTTCTCTGTTCTCATTTTGGCGTTATCTTTCTTTAAGCCAATAATCTTAGGCTTAAAAGGTAAAGACATTCCTTCAGGATAACAATAGGCTGGGGTCAGTTCGACTGAAGGTGGATAATCTGCAAAGAAACGATTGAGATGACTCTCATCGTGCCATTTTGCTATTATGTCTCGATTGAGGTCGGTATTAATGCACTCAGCCAGTTCAGCGGCAATTGCCATAAAGTTGGCGGTCCTTCCACCAAAAAATGCCGCTTGATAGTAGCGTCGACCTTTATCAGGGGATATATAGGCCTTCGAATCTTGCCTCTCCTCATAACCGACGAGCATTCCCCGTGGTTTGTCATAGAATAAAGGATGGACGGTGCCAACGGTTTCCCCAATAACTTCTTCCCCAACCTTATCAACAAATCGCATATCAGCATCACAATAATACAGGTAATCCATCTCCTCCAAGTGCTGCCTTTGACTGAGAAACATGTGAAATCTTAACAAAGTCGACATTGGCCATGGGCGATGCTTAACAAGGAATTTGGTCACACCATCTGGCAGTGAAGCGGATTTGTCTGTGAAAACAAACGGTGTGACTCGATACCCTGGTAGTGGTAAAAAAAATCGTTTTGATGACTCCAATAAAGGTTCAACGAAATCAAAATATTTGCTTGTAGCTATTATTAGTAGACCAACTTTAACCATTTCAATCTCACTTAGACATCAGACCTGAGTAAAGGCGACATCTCCCTCCACTGAAGCGTATGCGCCCTTGTTGTTTTATTAAGCTCTTCATCGCAAGTTGCTCTCCAGATTGCCAGTTTTGCATCCCATAAAAAGTCGGCTGGAAAAGTCCAAGGTTTTCTAGACTAAGGTATTCAACTTTAAGTTGTTTCATAAACACCCCCTGCCATTGTTAACGGTATGGTTTTTTTGGGCAACCATAGTACAATAGGGTGCAAATGCTGCCGTCCCTTGAGGAATTAATCGAATCACCCATCTCCTCTGCCAACGTGCTATGAAACTTAATGCTCTATTTTGCAGAGGTGTCCTTGACTGATTTCCAACCCAGAACAGAAATCTCCCAGTATAGCCGGCATGCTTGATCCGAAACCCCCTGCTTTCAACTATCTTGGCCCATCGCTTGGGAGACATGGAGTCAAGATTATGACCTTGTAAATTTTTATTGTCCAGCCATCTATGCAATAACCTTTGAACAATCCCTTGAAAATTCGGGACGGATATTATAAGAAGCCCACCAGGACGTACGAGATTTGCATGTTGTTCGAGAATAGCAGGCCAATCGATAAAATGCTCTATAAACCCAATAGAATAGACAAGATCAAAAGACTCTTTTTGCTTGAAATCCAGGAAGTCTTCCCGTAAAAAACTGCCAGTAATGCATCCCTGCTCCCGGAGCCATAATACAAGTCTATCATCAACACCAGGAGTGAGATCAATTCCGTTAACTTCGTACCCCCTCTGTCCCATCACAGCTAAATATCGGCCGGGATAACAACCAATTTCAATACAGCGTTTTGAACCCTTCGGTATTACAGTCGGAACGACACTTTCGAACCATTGTCTTAAAAGATCTTCCTTTTTGACCACTTGCAAAGGATAAGCAAGATATTGTTCATCCCAAAAAGATTGGGAGATTAAATTGTTTTTGATCATGCAGTGTATCCTGGTAATGGTTGAAAGGGCCTAATCTTTTTTCGAGGACATAAAATGGATTCCATAATTCGATATGGAATGCTGGGACGACCAGTGCCACCATTTAACCAATCGGCAACATCAAACCTTTGTTTATATAGAAAACGATACTTCATTAAATCAGTTACATACGGCCAGTCACGACACTCTTTAATCCAGACGACCGATGACAAAGACAAACACTTCGATGAAAAACAGACCTTATGCCGATAATCCAATGCATCAAACCTCTCTATCAATTGCAGAGTGGAAAGCTCTCGTTCTATGAAGACTATTCTCAAATTATCCCAGTTAATCCGCTGACAACGTCGTTTCCATTTAGAAGTTGCTTCAGAGGAATCGGGATAATGAATGAAGTGCAACTCAATATCCGGCCCTATCACTCCGATAGGATAGGGCGCTGAAATACTTCTCATTTCATTCGCCATGTGATAGCGTGATTCGTCAATAAATCGAAGGGGCGACTCGATATACTCTCGAAGATTTTCAAGCATCTTAAGAAAACATGGCGGATAGAGAAACAAGCCCGCAAAGGGACTCGTATATGGCATATCCAACTGTTGACAAAGAACCCCTCCCCAGCAATTATTGCTGATAATTGAAAAGCTTTTGTCTTGTACACGCTTACGCAACACTCTATCATCAAGCCAGAGGCGCATTTCATTTACGGTCTTCATAACAATTTTATTCAGTTATCACTTTGGACAGTGACCTTCCAAGGTAAATCAACAAGTACCGATCCCAGTTGAGCCACATGTGCCATTCGGTAGCTTGGTAATCCTGAGGGAGTAACATCGAAAAAGATGACTTCTTTTTGATATTGATGACAAACTAGATTCTGCTGCTGTATACCTACAGCCACAGAGTACTTCCCTGGGGCCAGAAAAAGCGGCGGTATTTGAATTTCAGCCACAAAATTTCCGATATCAAACGTTTGGAGTCCTTTGTTGTCGCCTGCAGAAGTACTTTGAAAGAGCATATGCCCATGATTATCGTACACATAAAAATAGATTTCAAGCCGTTCAAGTTTTAACGCGACAGTGAAACACAGGCGGACAGTAATTTCTTCATCACAGTCAAAGGTTTCTTTGGGTTTTCTACCATTGTCCAAAAGGCTTATCTCAGTGTGTTTCGCTGGTGCATCCGACGCGGATATCCGGGCAAAACCTTGCTGTGCCCTCCTTTCTCCAAGTCTATAGTGATCAATTACCTCATCAGTCTTACCCTCGATCTCCACCATTCCCTTATTTAAAAGTATAGATCTACTGCACAGTGCTTTTATTGCAGCCATGTTATGACTGACAAACAGCACTGTACGCCCCGCTTTGGCCACCTTTTCCATCTTGCCCAGACATTTTTCCTGAAACTCCATATCTCCAACGGCCAAAACTTCATCTATGACAAGAATCTCCGGTTCCAGATGTGCAGCAACTGCAAACGCCAGACGTACATACATGCCACTCGAATATCTCTTAACTGGGGTATCTATATGATTTTCAACACCAGAAAAGTCTATTATCTCCTCAAGCTTTGAACTTATCTCCCTCTTGGACATGCCAAGAATGGCACCATTCATATAGATATTTTCTCTCCCGGTCAACTCAGCGTGAAAACCAGTTCCAACCTCGAGAAGGCTAGCAATACGACCTTTAATCTTAATACACCCCCTGGAGGGCGCAGTAACACGAGAGAGAATTTTCAGAAGTGTTGACTTACCAGCCCCATTGCGACCAATAATTCCTAGGATTTCTCCCCGTGCGACTTTAAAATTAATATCACGAAGAGCCCAGAAATGATCGCCCTCGATCTGCTTCTCCTGTCCAAGCTGCATTGAGGATATTCTTTTATTCGGATCATCTTTTCCTCGTATTCTTGCCCACCAAGACTGCAGGTCGTGAGTTAAGGTGCCGTGCCCGATAACACCGAGCCGATACTCTTTCCAAAGGTTCTCTATTTGAATGACGTCCATTGATAATCTAAATGAGTCCCAAAAAGGAAACAGATTTCATCTTGTTGTATAATTATGTTGGTTCTACTTACACCGTGTCCATAAATGTCTTTTCTATCCGACTAAACAATATTACTCCGAAAAACAGCAAGATCAGGGTGACACTCCAGCTAATGCTAATGTGGCTCAATCTTAGGGCACTTGCTCCAAAGAACGCATAACGGAAACTTTCAACAATCGCTACCATCGGATTAAGAACATAATATGGAAGCAACCACTCTGGAATTTGGCTCAGCGGATACACGATAGGAGTACCATACATCCAGAGTTGGACCAGAAACCCCATGGCAAATTTCAAATCTTTGTATTTAGTTGTCAAAGAAGACAAGAGAATACCGAGTCCGAAGCTGAGCAATGCCATCTGCACTAAAATGAGCGGCAGACCAAGTATCCAGAAATTCGGTACTACCGCAACTCCTTTCGCTAAAAAATATATATAGAAACCCAGAAAAAGAAAAAATTGAATAAAAAACTGTAGAAAATTCACTAATACCGTGGCGATAGGTACGGTCAGACGGGGGAAATACACTTTGCCAAAAATAGATGCATTAGCGTTGAATGTACTCGATGTAGTGTTCAAACTTGCAGAGAAATAACCCCATAAAACATTTCCCGCCATATAGAAGAGAAAAGGAGGTAATCCGTCGGTTGAAATCTTTGCAACTTTACCGAAAATTATTGTGAAAACAATTGTCGCAAATAACGGTTGAATAATGAACCAAAGCGGACCAAGGATCGTTTGCTTGTAATACGTCACAAAGTCTCTTTTTACAAACATTCCAATAAGATCTCGGTAACGCCACAACTCTCTGAGATTAATATCAAACCAACCTGTTTTCGGTTTAATCACCATATCCCATTGCTGGGTGGTTTCCATTGTCTGCATGTTACCCATTTTTTTCTTAAATAATAAACCAAACTTATAAGTGGGTTTCTCTAAACAACTTACCCAATCCACATATTATGCTTTTTGAATCTTTCGACTCATTGCTTAAAACAATGCTATAGATCCTGACCTAAATTATCCTGCAAATCGCAGCCTTCCATGCTCAAGAATGTGTTAACGGAGCGATGCGTTGACTATTGATTTAAGATGAATAATATCAAATAAATAGGGGGATATTTGCTTCCTCTTCCAAACATCTTTGAAAGGCGCTGACGGTCTGAGGGGTAAGCGATATGCCAAAGACTGCCAAGTCAATATCAGATCCTTTTTTGGCATTTCCCAATACTCTCGACCTAAACACTTCAATTCTTTCAATTTCCTGGAATTTTGCAGAAATTTCTAACAAAGTTTTGATAACACTCTCATGCAGGTCAATTTCTGTTTCAACCATCATTCTGCCCTGCGAACCAATCCAATAAAAACTGCATATGCTTATAATACGCTTCTGATATCAAAGTGTATGCCTGCATTGCTAATTGTTCATCATATGTGTGAGCCATCAGATTCCGTTTGCTGAGTGAGCATGTCCAACCAAATCTCACCATCTGGAAAGAATACCATGATGAAAAGTCAGCTTTACAACATCTCTTGGGGAAGAACAAAAAACACCCTGTGATTCCAAGTGATACGCCTTCCTGCAATAGTAAAAATTCCCGATTCAGGTTCTGATATCGCTGGCGTCACCTGGTTGTTTTCAGTACATCCATTGTTGATTTTTTGCATTATGCGTTTTAGCCGATTTTTTTAAGATTGCTTTACACGAATACATCGACCGATGTTTTTTTCGCATAACAAATAAAAGGCTAGAAACCCTCGTATAACGAATTATCTCGACCAAACAAGATATCATCCGCGATTATTTTAATGTCGTTTTCGAATTGCTCTTTATTCGGTAATTTTATCCACTTGATTGCATCAAAATAGCGCATGGGAAACGACATCAATAACTCGTAAACGACTTCAGGTTCCACCCCCATTTCTTTACTTTTTGCTTCTGCTACAAGTGTCTTCCAATTGAATTTCAAACACTTGGCGATAGCATGAATATCGGCAACATCTTTTGGTTCAGATCTAAAAAGAGCGGTAATCTTATTCGACAACATATTAGAAAGATTATCTATTTTCCCAAATACCGGATCATCGGTAACCTTCCCGTAATACTGCGCAACATCATTCACTAAATCAATTTTCAACTCTACGCTTGGATCTTTAATGTCTACGACAAAAATCTTGGTAAAATCTTTACTGCGATGCAATTCTTTCCGATCTATTCCGAAAAGACCTTCATTTTCCGCTTCAAACAATAACCTCAGGAGCGTATTTACATACATCAAATATTTAGCGTCATTAATGACAAAGAAATCAAGATCATCAGAATATCGATGATGCGTATAAAAACGACTAAGTGCTGTACCACCGGTTAGAAAAAAGGGTGTCTTTGACTTCTGAATGATACTCAAGACCCCATTTTGCAAAGGATACAGACTCTCCTCGTAGTATTTTGCCAAGTCGTTCATATTTGACTCTTTGCTCCGGGAAACGTAAGTGACTGAGGACATCAGGTACAAGCCATTTTTCTAACGTTGAACGATCAAGCAACTCAAGTAAGTCGTACCAGCTCAACCTTTCCAGCATACGAATAAGCAGATGCTGAAAATCCCAATGCCCGGCATGAGAGGCCTTTCCAGTGATCACGGCATACATTTCTTCGGGGGAAATATTATAATCCCAAGCAAGTCGTTTCAAACAGCGATATTGTTGCTCTTTCATAACGTGCTCAGTTCCCCTCACTTACCCCTTAATCCGGCCAGCAAACTCACCAGAGGATTACCCAGAACTCGCTCCAACCCGCTTTGCAGTTTTTTTGCTCTGACGATTCTTTGTTTTAAAAATGCCATTTCTCCATTTACAGGAGAATTTTCTGGAATCTCTTTTAACAGGTTGAGACTATCATCCAACTCATCACCGAAAAGCTCTATTTTTTGTCGAACGACTGATAACAGACCTTGTTGCAGTGCTTTGCCTATATTTTCTGCGCTTTTATAGTAATTGCGTTTATCACCGCTCTTCCAAACCTTTCTCGCTAAGCCAAGTTGTTCGAGTTGACGGACTGCGATACTCACCGAGGCCTTGCTAAGCCCCAGATCCTCGGCGATGCCATCAAGCGAGGCCTCATCTTCCCTCAAATACAGATAGATAAGGATTTGCCCGACAATTCGCCCAGTACCAAGATCCTGTGAAGTTCTACCGCCGGTCTCGATCAGGCGCATGCGGGCTTCTTGAAGTTTTTTCTCGTCTTCCATTTTTTGATCTTTTAGAATTTTCTAAAACTTACAAAAACCTGCCAACACTTGCAACAGATAAATCAGGTCTCACCGCACTATTCAATCTTCGTTTCGGCAGGAGGCAAGAAAATCACCAGATCGTCGTTCTCAAAAGTCTTGAGAAATCTTTCATCTGATCGCAAATCAACAGTAAATTTATATGGATACACCCCCAAATTGGTGATTTTCTCATCGACATGGGCGATCAAATGTTTCTTCACAATTATTGCCCCGACACCGTACTGCCGAAGCATCTCAAGCCGCTTGTCATTATCTCCCCGCCAAAAATCACGAAGCTGGTAGCCCAAATACCATTCATGGGTTGCTGGGAATAAGCGGTAATTCCCCTCTGGGTACATAAAGATAGTTGCAGGCTTTGGTGGATTTATTTTAAGGAACTCTATGCCTGCCAGAATACCAGGTGATACATTCCGCAAGAGGTACGTCTTATTAAACACATAGCCACCCTGCAGCAATGATAAAATTGCAGCAACGGCGAGTAATATTTTAGTTTTGGGGAGAAACATCGCCCGTTCCGCCAAAGGAAGCAGCAGAAAAGGTAAACCGGGCAAGAAAAAACGAGCATCCGGCGCAGTTCTTGTGAAATAACCAGTGAGGAAAACAAACGAACCACCAACAAACAGCAACCATATGGCACTGTTATCATTTTTGTTTACCCTTTGGCGCTTTCCCACCAGAGCACCGATCATCCCAGCTATTAACACTAGCCACAACAACAGCCCACCGTAGACAAGATAGTTTTCCTTCAAGCGGAGATCACCAGGATGGTTGGCGATGATGGTCGGGGCGGTTTCCGGCGATGGCGAATTGCCATATTGACTGGCTGCCGCAGTGCTTCTTTCAACAATCCTGGTCACCGGCTCGATGTCCACCTTGGGGGATAAGGCGAGAATACGGTTTTTGATTACCGTCAGCGCAATCTCCAATTTCTCCTGGGGGTAGAAGGGAGCCTGGGCATAAACATTGATCGCCTTTCCCAGGACCCAAGTGCTGCCCAGCACCACCACCGCGGAAAACGACAGGGCCAACAGACCGTTTTTCCAACTCCCTTTTTTCATCTCCCAAAAGAGGAGCATGAGGAAAAATGCCGGAAAAAAGAGCACCGCAGTCACTTTAAAACCCACGGCCAGAGCCATGAAGCAGGAAGCCCAGAGCCAGCGCCGCCGGTTCAGCAGCAAGAAGGCAGTCAGCACCTGCGCAGTCATCGGCACATCTTGGTAGAAGGCCACCGAGAAAAGCAGGCAGAGGGGCAAAGAGGCCAGGGTAAGCACATAGAGCAGAGCCGCCCGAGACTCCACCCCTCCACGACTTCGGGCGAGAAGGTAGGCGATGATAAGCAGCTGCAGCAGGAAGAAGGCCTGGTAAAGCTGTACTCCGTAAAAGGAACCTCCCGTGATCAAATGCGCTAAAGCCCCGAGATAATGCCAGCCAAAGGAGTGGGGGTAGCGTCGGGTCTCAACGCCCCCGGAGGCCATCGGAATGTCGGCATAGAAATTGGGCTGAGAGATATCCTGCGCCTGCTTGACCAACATATAATAGTGGGTGACCTCATCGCCGATCATCGCCTGGGGAGTGGCAAAACCAACGGCAACGACAGCAACAAAGGCGGCGATGATCACCAAAGGTGCGCCTACCCTGGTGCCTCGCAGTTGGAGCAACATTTCCTTTTTGCTTAGTCGAGAACGAAACTCCCAGAGGGTGGCGAGAATGAGTACGCAGAGCAACGCCGCAAGAAAGGCGAGCATCAACTTGGGTAGGGAGCCCAGCCAGCGCTGGATAAATTCAGCCAAGGAAGTCATTGAGAAAGAAATATCCAGGAGTACGATGGAATGTGGTGCTGCGCAATCATAGCTTTTTTTGCTCGGCTTCGATCATGGCGGCGATGATTTCTTCAAGGGCATAACAAGCCTTCCATTCCATTACCGCATAGGCCCGCCTCGGATCCCCAAAGCCAAGGGAAATATCTGAAGGCCGGAAAAGGTTGTGGTCTATCTCCACATGATTATGCCAATCGAGGGCCAGAGTGCTAAAGGAGAGACTGATAAACTCTTCGAGTTTTCTTGCCTTGCCGGTTGCAATGACCAGATCTTCAGGGTGTGGCAACTGGAGCATGCGCCACATGGCATCGACGTATTCCGGAGCCCAGCCCCAATCCCTGGAAATGGAAATATTGCCCAGTTGCAACTTCTCGTTGCTGCCGGCAGCAATACGCACCGCCGTGGAGATGATCTTACGGGTCACAAACCGTTGCGGGCGAAGGGGGGATTCATGATTGAACAGGATACCGGTGCAGGCAAAGAGGCCATAGGCCTCACGATAATTAGCAACAATCCAGTGGGCCGAAGCCTTGGCCACCGCATACGGACTCTGCGGATGAAAGGGGGTGGTCTCGGTTGCCGGCTCTCCATGGGTATCACCAAAAACCTCGCTTGACCCGGCATTATAGAACTTTATGTCCTTGCCAATAAACCGTATCGCCTCAAGCAGGTTGAGCACCCCGATGCTGATGCTCTCCAAGGTCTCGACCGGTTGCTCAAAGGATAATCCCACTGAGCTTTGTCCGGCGAGATTGTAGATTTCGTCTGGAGCAACCTGTTGAATCGCCTGGAGAACACTGCGAAAATCGTTGATCGCTAAAGAAAGCGTATGCACTCTTGCTCGTATTCCAAGAATATGGAGATTGGCAAACGAGGACATCTGCGCATCCCGTGAAGCCCCAAATACCGTGTATCCCTTGTCGAGCAGAAGTTTTGCCAGATAGGCGCCGTCTTGTCCGGAAACTCCGCAGATCAGTGCTCTCATTGGGTTGTGATCCTTTTGCTTAAGACGTTGTTGAAGACTGCAAACATTTGCTCAGCCGCTTGTTTCCAGGTGAAAGATGCCGCCCATTGCCTGGCCATGCCGACCTGGTGTTGTCGGCTACCAGTGTCAAGTTGCAGAACATGGATGATATTTTCAGCCACACACTCAGCACTCAACTCCTCGAAACGAAAGGCATGTTTTCCGCCAACTTCGGCGAGTGAGGCCTCGTTTGATGTCAACACCGGCGTCCCGGCGAGCATCGCCTCCACCACCGGCAAGCCGAAACCTTCATAGGCCGAGGGCAGGACAAACATGTCCGCACCATGATAGAGATGTTGCAATGATCTCAATGGTATTCCCTGATTAAAACGCAGGTATCTCGCCGGATTATTCAGGCGTTTGAGCGCTGCTTCGATTTTCGCTTCACCACGCCGTGCTTTGCCGACGATGACCAGGTGGTGGGGAATACTCTTCTCGACAAGAGTAAAAGCCTCTACGAGAAGATCGAGCTTTTTGTGGGGGTAGCTGTGCGCAACCGAGAGAATGAAGGGGCGAGGGATTGAGAGTTGCGAGAGAGTTTGCGCTACTTCTTGTTCGTTATGTTCACAGGCAAAGGAAGAATCGACGCCGAGAAGGTGTGAAAAGGTTTTCTCAGCACCTGCAAATTTGTGGCGAATAATCTCCTGGCGCGAAAACTCCGAGATGGCTAAGACGGCGTTGCTCCAACGACAGGCCCCACGTACCAGGAAGTCGAGGGTGACCCTTTCCAGCCAGCTCATATCTTCCGGATAGCGCTTATATTGCAGATCGCAAACGGTGACGACTTGGGGGCAGCGGCAATAAAAGGGCGCAGTATACCCAGGTGACCACAGCAGATCGATGCGGTGTCTGCCAACCACCAGGGGCAACAGCGTCTGCTCAAGAATTATCCGCAACGGCCTCCTTGCTGCAGAAAAATTCAAAGAGACACAGGTAACGTTGGTGTTATCTCTAAAAATCTCGGCAAAAAGAGTGGTGTTTTCCTTATTGGTGAGCAACACGAACTCCACCTCGGGGAAGGTGGCAACAGCGGCGCGCAAGGTCTCCCTGACGTAGGTTTCCGTTCCCCCAACATCTCCAGGTACCAGGAACAGCGTGTTGACTCCAAGCCTCATGCCTTGCTTTTCCTCTTTTCCTGCAACAGACGAAGATTTTCCATGGCCGAGTATGCCCCGACAATGCCCCAACGAACTACGTGGTGCAAGAGAACCTGGGTTTTCCAGGGCCCAAGCTCGGCCTTGACCGAATCCAGTTCTTCTTTAAACTGGGTTCGAAAATTCTGTCCGCTGATAGATTGCTGATGCCACCTAAACGCCGCCACCGGTCCACCCGGCACCACGGCCCCCGCACCACTTTGCCACAGGCGGAGCATGAAGTCATAATCCCAGGCAGCAACGAAATCTTCCCGTAACGGTGCAGCGTTCTGCAAGGCATGGCTGCTGAAAAAAAGTGCCGGCTGGGAAATATAGTTGATGCACTGAAAGGTAAAACGGCAACTCACTGGAAAAAACATCTCTTTGAACCGCGTAATCATTTGGCGGATTTCCATGCCATTTTCATCAATGATCGGGCACTTGCCAAAACACAAGGCAAGGCCCGGATTGTTTGTAAACACCTCCGCGACCCGAGTTAAGGCCCCGGGGAAATAGCGATCATCACTATTGAGCCAGGAAACGACATCACCACAAGCCAGGGCAAAACCTTTGTTGATGGCATTGGCCGGGCCGCTATCCTTTTCCACCACCAGGTGGGTGATATGCTCGCCAAACCCCTCAACGATAGCAAGGGAGTTATCGGTACTCTGCCCATCGATGACTATTATCTCGACATCGACATTGAGAGACTTTTGCTCGACGATGCTCGCCAACGCCTCTCCGAGAAAGCGTTCTCCATTATAGTTGGCGGTGATAACACTAAATTTCATGGAGTTAAGGCCAAACCTTTTCGGACACGTCGCATCCGTTGACAATCGAGGACGATGAGGGGAATAAGCACAAAACCACCAAGATAGGCGAAGTAATAGTACCGCCAGTTCATGACATCAATGAACAGCAAAGTCAACACCTGCACGAGAATAAAACCGGAAAAAATTGCCGTAGCCGGCAGGCGGAGACAAAACACAATAGCCAAAGGATAAAGCGCCAGCGCATGAAGGTGATTCCAGGTGAAGTACACCCAGGGCAGGTCATACGATTTATGATAGAGCCACATGGCAAGGCTGGTCAGCCACGGCAGAACATTTCCAGGTTGTGCATAGCCAAATGCATCGCTCCAGCCGACATGTTGCAAGAAACCATAGGAAGACCTGTCTGATAGAAAGTAATGCCATAGATCCCACCCACGCTGTTTTTGAGTGACGTCAAATATTCCCCAGTAATTCTGCCACATCCTTTCGAGCGTATCTAATGGCGAAGCATGGAGCTTGCTGCTAATATAGTGCCAAGCCTGTGTAATTGTGTAGTTGCCGAGGTCTTGCAGGAACCATAGTGCTATCCCCACACAACCAGCACCAAGCAGACTCCCGGGAATTATCCAACGCTGTATCATCTCTTTGTACTGGGAGAAGCGGAGACAAACTAGCGCCAGAGGGACGATGAGGAGATAGATCAACCCGTTATGGCGAGTAAAGGCGAGAGCGAACAAAAGGAGAAGAAGGGCAAATTTCACTTCAAGAGAGAGTGGCTTTCTTGGTTGGGATTTTCTCCAATACACTTCCACAACAATCCATCCCCACAAGACGATGAGGACAGCAAAAGGGATGTCTTTCCATAAGGCAACATTATACAAACCAACCGGTAGCGAGAGAACAGCCAAGGCAAAGAATGGAACTGCTACCAGCAAACTCAGCCCATGCCGCACCATTCTGTAAAAAATAACCGCCAGCACCCCAGAAACAATCACGATATGAAAGATGACCACCCCGGCAATATTATTCCACAACCCGGAAAGATAGCGATAAAGAACAACATTGAGCAGAGGGTGATCGTTGATGACAATTTCCGGAAGCAGTGCGGCTCGCCAAATCTTCAATGAATCAACCGACATTACCCCCGGCCAAAAGGCCAGTAGCCAAATGGAGAAGAAGGCGGCTCCGCTCACCCACATCAGCCAGAAGGCCTTACGGGGCCCGGAAAAAAGACCACCACTCTCTCGGCAACGCCTGATAAAACGAAGACAGGCAGTAAGCATCCATGTGGTCAGGGCGGCAAAAACAAGCTGCAGGAGGAAGCGGCTGGGATGGTAATAGCGGTACTGAATCTCGCTGACCCCTGAGAAGCCAATCTTGTCCAGGCCGAGCGAAGCCCCGCCATGAAGAAGCCGTTCGCCACGGTCATGAACGATCGTGACCTGTTCGAGCGACAGCGGTTTGCTCGGGTGTCCATTGGCGAGCAAAAGGGTTTTGGCCTTATAGCGAGGCATAGCCATGCGCAGACTGAAGCTTGTGTCTTCCCTGACCAGCCAATATTGGAAGGTGCGGGATTTTGCTTCGATATTGGCAATAAACAAATCTTCGTACGAAGAGCGACCATCAAAGAGCAACTCGACTACTCCGGAGTTGTTGTTGGTCGCCATTTCAATGGCTACAGTCTCGGTTGCGGCAATATCGAAGCTAACATGCTGACCTTCCTGAAAAAGCCTGATCGACCTACCATCTTGCCCCCTTTCACCATTGGTTTCCAGGGAGGAAAGATCGAGGCGCTTTCCATCGACATGGATCTTTGCACATTCCACCTCGGGACTCATGGAGGCGCCGTTTTTCTTGCCGGTAAAGCGAATAGACACCCTGTGCAGACCACCATCTTCTGGATTCTTATGAAGAACAAACCTTCTCGCCTCATACGTATTAAAACCGGACCCACTATCCCAGAGGACATTGACAATCCCGTCGCCTTCCGGAGCGGCGCCTTTGATGTGAAGTTCTGCAGGGGCGTACCAGCGGGTGGAAAAGAACCAGAGGAGTGAAACCATGAATACCAACACCACCCCGCAAAAGTAGGCTGTTCTCCTCGTAGCCGCTTGCGAGGACTGCTTCGTCTTAGGGGGAGATAAATTTTGGGGTGTTTTTTGATCCATTCCTGCTCTTAATTTCCACCCGAAAAACGTTTGGTGGAAACGTCATATCCAGTCCTCAGCCTGTTACCGGCCGCTTTTCGCTAGAAGTTTCTCTCCAGACCCGTTAATTATCCGGAACCATGAGTTTTTGAAACACCGTCCGGCAACGGGCACACTTCTCTTCTTAGACGTTTCTCCCCAAAGGAGGGAAATTTGAAGTCGTCTTACCAAGCTTTTTTCACAAATTTCCCGGTGAAAATTCTTCTCTCCTGTTGGCTGCTCATCACCGTTGTTGCCCTCGCCGCCCCAGCATCCATCTCAATTATGTAATCGTACGAGGCTTTCAATGCCTCTCGATACCCACACAGATACGCATCCACTACATTTCTATTTTCAGGCGCCCAAATCGTTCGTACTCGGGGGTCCCTGCACGACAATTGCCGACATAATTCCAGTGTCCTGTCCTTTGAAACCTGATCGACTACCAAGTACACAGTTCCGCCTGGGTGCCGGTCAAGGACAGACAACAGCACATCAACAAAGGGATGAAAATCCATCTCCTCATTCGCCATGGGGATGACCACTGCATAGTTCCATCGCATGATCTGAGTATTACCAACCATCAGCGGAGCAGGTCACCTGAGATATTTTTTAATAATATTAAACAATTGCCTGTTGCATTTATAGCAATCGCTGACAGAGCTTTTCCCACCGCTAGCGGCCTCCCCCGAGAACCGCAGTAACCATCATGTTCTCGATGGTGGCGGACAGCCTTTCCACCGGCAAGCTATTGCGGACATAGGCGTGTTTGCCGAGGGGGTCCTTGCGCCAGGTATTGGTGCCATCATCGAGTACCGTATTGACCCCGCGCTGGCGGGTGAACAAAGGGGGCTTAACCTCCGGGTCGTCCCCGGCGATGCCGTACCATACCGTCAGCTGATCCCAGCTGGAACGATCGCTCAGGCCGTTATAGAGTCGGTAGCCAAGATGCAGAGGATTGCCCTCGGGGGTGGCGGCCAGCCCGCTTCCGCTCAAGACATGCACTCCGGCCTCGTAACCGACGAAAAGGATCTCGGTCGGCCACTCGGCGACCACGGTGGCGGTGGCCGCAGCGTCGCGGTAAAAATTCCACTCCCGACCTTTGGGGTATTGTCCTCCCATGGCCACCAGGCGTTTGACTTTTTTGGCGACCAGATCGACACCGCTGAGCGGGCTGTCGCCATCCGGTGGGGATTGCAATAGCTTACTGAGATTAGTGAGATAGCCGGTGGTAATGACCACCACCGAGTTGTCCGCCTGCCCGGCCAGCACCCGGCGATAGAGGGGCAAAGCGTCGATCTCCGCCGGCCTGTCCGCACCTCGTGGCGCAAAGGCCCGGGCGATGGCCTCACTATAGCTGGACTCGTCGACCACCCCTTCGCCCTGCACTTGCCCCACGGGAATCCCGGGGCGACCAAAGTAGCTGTTAAGGCCAAGAAGGCAGTCAGTCGCACTCGGGTTGATCGCCGAAACCATCATCGCCAATATTTCAGCCCGGCCCTGATTGGCCAGGGTATGCAGCACCGCCACCGCGCCGACATCGTCGACATCGGAGGAGATATCGGTATCGAGAATCACCGGCAGGGGGGGCGATGCCGCTGCATCATGAAGGGCCAGACCAAGGCCAAGGGCCAGAGTAACCCCCATTAGCCCCAAACGCCGCAGCAAACGTGTCGCCAATGAAGGGGATTCCTTCCGCTGCAGGGTGTCGACATACTCCCCCATTCCCACTTCCTGCAACTCCAGTTCGAGCACATACTCCTTGGCTGTACTGAGGCTCGGTAGCTGGGGCAGAAAAAGCTGTGGGTCATTGCCATAGGACTCGATCACCCAGTGGTCCTCTTCCCTGGCCAGCCACTTGCCGGTACCGGTCAGATAGAGTTCGCCAAAGTTCCGTGGCGTAAACGAAGCGATGTCGTTGTTCGTTTCCGCAGCAAGGATGCGCAGGGCAAAGAGGCGAACCATGCCAAGGCGCACACTGGGGTCAACGCGAAGTTGCGACTCCGCGTTGGTTACCCGAAATGGCAGCCGCACCACCATCTTTTCGCCACAGGGGTAATGGCGCCAGGGCGAACCGCTGCCATCTGGGGCAGTGATCGCTCCATAGAGCTGCACGAAGTTATCGTGGGCGCCGAAAGAGACGCTCTCGCCCCGCTCGCGCGCCGCAAACCGCCCGAATTCCCGCTCCTGTAGCTGCAGACTTTGGTGGGTTATAAAGGTGTCGCTCAAGTTGCGCAGGTAGTTGCGGCTGATCGGGTGCCCACTGACTATGTTTTCCAAAGCTGCGGCAAAACCGGCGGTGGACGTGGTCCAGTCGGGCCAGGTGGCGGCGGTGGCCAAGGCACCTCGGCATAACTGCTCGAGCAGCCGCGGCTCATCCCGCAGCCGGTGCAGGCTCTCGATCACCCCCTGCTCGTCGTCTTTTTTGATCACCAGGCCGTTCTCGCCATGGCACAGGTACTCGTCATGGCCGGTCACCGCGTAGACAATTGCGGTGCCGCCGCAATGGAACATCTCCAGCGGCGGCCCGAACATCCCCTCGACAGAGCTGAGCTTGACCAGGACATCACAGGAGCGATAAACCGGCGGAGTCTCATGGAGCGGCAGGCGGGAGAAAACGCGGTCGACGCCCGGATACTCCTTCAGCTCCGACGAGGTAAGCAACCAGATCTCGGCAACGCCTGCCTGGCGACAGAGCTCGATGGTCCTCGGGACGTTTTTATGAAAGACATCCACCGGTCCCTCCACCAGCACCCGCAACCTTCCCGCCTGGCGGGGGGCGATGACCGCATCTCCCCGGTAGAGGTCCTTGTCGATGCCGTTACGCACCAGGTAGGGGTGATGGTTATACTCGGCAGCCAGGTATTCCTTGATCCAGGTGGCCTCGGTAATCACCGGGATAGCAAAGAAATAGCCATTGTCGCAACGAGTCGCGCCGAGTGAGTGGTCCCGAGTATCGAGGTTGCGGGGGTCGTCCGGGGCGAAAAATTTTGATTCGATCGACTGGACGAAATAGGCGACATGGGTGGCCCGCACCTGGGCGAGCAGATAAGGGCTCTCCCACCAGGTGGCGATGGCCATATCGAAGTCCTCTCCGCTGATCTCGGCAAGGGTTCGCCAGCGCAGCCCCGGTCCTTCGCGGTGCCAGCTGTAGCGCGCCGGATCAACGGGCAGGGCGGTGGTGATGGTCACCTCATGGCCGAGCCGCCGTAGACCGCCGCCGTGCTGCAGGATGACATGGGTGCCGCCGCTGATATCCGGGGAGCAGAGAAGGAAGACGATCTTCATCGGTAGCTGCCGAAAACGAGCTTGCGCCGTTTCGCCCCCTCGAAGGGAATGAGGAAATCAAGGCCAAGCCGCCGCAGGATGATCGGTGGCCAGACCCCGGTTTCGAGAAACGCTGCCGGGTCGCGCACCAGGGCGCGGAGATTGGCAAGCCGCTGGGCAAAGGGTACCTCACTTCCCCTGCCAAAGGAGGTGAACTCAAACAACCCGAAGTTTTCCAGGTGGTAAAGCTGGCCATAGAGGTCGATCTCGGCCCTGGTCGGAGTGAAGACCATGCGCGCATGCTGCCGGGCCCACCAGGAGGGATCGGGAAAAGTGGCGTCACTGACAGCCGGCAGGTTACACAACTTGTCGTGCAGCTCGCCATAGACCGCTTGCAAGGGGGCAATCCATTGCCGGTAGAGGCTGCGTTCCTCGGGAAGATCGAGCAGGGTCGCCAGCGGCGTCACCGTTCCCTGTCCATCCGCATAACGACCCGACCGCCGCGCCGGCCCCAACTCCTCGTCGCGAAAATAGCCATCGGCACTGCCATGGGAGGCGCCGAGCATCATCTCGAAGAGGGAACGGTTGTTGTTATAGACATGGACAAAGGGGCTGTGCGTGGGCGTGTCGGCGAACAGCACCCCGGTCTTACGGTTGTTCTCCCCGATATCGCTCGGGCTGAGCAGGCCGAGGTAATAGCCGTTCAATCGCACCTGGCCATCCAGGGCCCGGAAGATATTGTTCTGGATCGACCCCTTCCAACCAACATCGACCAAGGCCAGGCCGTGCCGGTGCAGATCTCGGCCAAAACTCTGCAGGTAGGCGAGAAAATTGACCTTCTGCCGCTGGCGATGCTCTTCATAACTGCGGCGAAACGATGGCGAGGCCAGTAGCGTGGAAAAATCGGGGTGGTTCTTGAGATCGAAATGGCGCGTCGCCCCGTCCAGGGAAAGATTTTGACAGAGGGCAACAGCCTCCTCCTCGGCAAAATTGAGGCTCTGCAGGAATTCTAAAAGAGATTGATCACGATAGTAAGTGAAGAGGCCGGAAAAATCTTCCTCGGCCAAAGATCGGCAACCGCAGATATAGGTGGCTTTGCGCGAAACCAGCAGGTATTCACTGGCGATAACCTGACGGCCAAAACGGATCTCCTGATAGCGCCGAAAGAACTGCCTGAGAAACTCGCCCTCCTTGGAGCAGAAAAAGAGGGTGTCGACCCGGTCGCGAACGGCCTGGAGAAAGAGTTTGTGGGTGAAAAGGTGCAGCGACAGCCCCATCTCCGGGAAAGCGGGAGCGCGGTGGGCGTCGAGAAGCCGTCTGTAGGCGGCAATGGTATCGTGGGGGCCGCTTCCGCCTTGTCTTCGTCCCCCGCCACTCTCGCCCTTTTGCAGACAAAGACCGACCATGCCCCGCTCCTGCGCCATGCGCAGGTCGGCATGGGGATTGTCGCCAACCATCAGAAAGTTTTCCGGGGGCAGATTAAAGGTCTCGGCAACGACCTCGTAAAGTCGGCCACTATGGCCCTTGGTGAGAAGGTGGTCGGCGGAAACGAAGAGCTGGTCGACAAGGCCATCCAGCCCATGCCGGAGCAGCAGTTTGTGGAACTCAACGCCTGGCAGGTAAAAATCGGAGATTATGGCGGTGCGCACCCCGGCTTCACGGCAGTGACGAAGAATAGCCACCATCTCCGGATTGACCAATTGCACCCGCTTTTCGACCGCCACCTCGATATCGAGCAGCAGCCGGCAAAATGTCGCCATATCCATGGTGACGGCCTCGCCGAAGAGGTGCCGCAGAACGAGGTAGAGACTTTCGGCCAGATCCACCAGATTGAACTCGGGGTCAAAACCCCTGGCCCGGTTTTCGTTGCAGAGCCGTTCTTCCAAACGACTTCGCAGGGTGTAGAGAAACTCTCCGTCCCCCGACCGGCCAAGCACATCAGCCAGTTCCCGGGCGGCAATCCGTTTGGTGTCTTCCGCCACCACGGTACGACGTACCAGGGTGTCGAAAAAATCGCAGCACACCACCTTGGGCGCGGCAGACCGCGACGCCAGCCATCGTTTGACCTCGGCAAGGAGCTGTGCTGGGGAATAGGTTTGATTGTCCACGATGGTCAAGGGGCGGCTAAGGGGCGAATCTCGCAGGAACGGATCGGGTTGTTGAAGATACCGTGCACCCCCTTGCCGACCACCAGCGCGGCGATTGAAGCGACATTATGCGCCCAACAGTGGATCTTGTGAACAAAGGGGTCGGTACCCTCGCCGATGCCGAAGGTCAGGGTATACTGCTCCGGATAAACCTCGGGCCAGATAAAGGAATAGGTGATCACCGATTTTCCCTCATCGACGGCCAAGCGCTCGCTCAGCGACGAGCAGGTGTTCTCGCCGAAGATGGCATTGCCAAGGCGATCCTTGACCGTATAGCCGACAATCAGCTGCTCCACCGCCCTGGCGGCATTAACCTGGAGGTGGACAACCACGAGGTCGCCGTGCACCGCAGTTTCCTTGGGGTCCCCCTGCTCGTCGCTCACCTTGACCTTGAGAATTTCAATCTCCAGGGCGCCACCGCGGTCCTCAGGGCTGACAGGCATCCACCCGGAATCATCAGCCTGAATTGGCTCGGCCGTCTCTTTGTCCGTAATTTGCCCTTCCCTCTCCTTTTTCTCCTGAAAACGCTCGTTATGGACCAGCTTGGTATACTTGGCCACCCCGTCGATCGGCTCACCATCGAAGAGAACCTTGCCCCCGTCAAGCAGGATCACCCGCCGGCAGAGGTTGGTCACCGAGTGCATGTCGTGGGTGACGAAGACAATGGTGGCGTTCTTCTGCATCTCCTTCATATGGGCGACGCACTTCTGCTGAAAAAAGATATCGCCCACCGCCAGGGCTTCGTCGACGATAAGGATCTCCGGCTCGACATTGATGGCGGTGGCAAAGGCCAGGCGCACGTACATGCCGCTCGAATAGAGTTTGACCGGCTGGTCGACATACTCGCCGATATCGGCAAAGGCGAAGATCCGTTCGATATTGTGGTCGACATAGTCCCGCGACAGCCCCATGATGGTGGCGCTGAGGTAGACATTCTCGCGGCCGGTGAACTCCGGGTTAAAGCCGGCGCCGAGCTCGAGCAGGGCCGAGATGCGGCCGCTGACGCTAACGTTGCCGGCTGAAGGCTGCAACACGCCGCAGAGAATCTGCAGCAGGGTCGACTTGCCGCTGCCGTTCTTGCCGATGATGCCCACCGATTCGCCGCGCTTGATGGAAAACGAGACCTCATCGAGGGCGGTAAAGGGGCGGTGATACTGTTTGCGCAGGGGGTGGAAAGTCTCGCGGATGCGATCGGAGTTGCGTTTGTAGAGACGGTAGGTCTTGCAGACCTTGTCGATTTCTATGGCATAGTCCTCGGACATCGCGGCCACCTTAGAGGACATCGGCAAACTGCGGTTTGAGTCGGGAAAAGACCCAGCCGCCGCCCACCAGAAAGAGGCCGGTCACCGCCCAGAAATAGAGGGTTTCCCAACCGTGCTGCCAAAACGGCACAAAAGAGATGAACGAATCGCGGTAGCCCTGGACGATATAGCACAAGGGATTAAGCTTCAGCCAGAATTGCACCCTCTCCGGCATGATCGCCACATCCCAGAAGATCGGGGTGGCCCAGAAACCCACCTGGAGGACCACCGGAACCAGCTGGCCGACATCGCGGGCATAAACGTTCAAGGCCGAGATCAGCCAGCCGATGCCCCCGGCGAGGACGAGAAGACAAAAGAGATAGTAGACGCCCTGCAGGTAGTAGAGACTGAGCGGCATGGAGTTGGCGAGGATGAGCACCATCAAAAGGATGACGAAGGCCCCGTGCGCCACGAGATTGGAGAGGATCTTGACCACCACCAGGATCTGCGAGGGGAAGACCGTTTTTTTAATGAGGTGGGCGTATTGGAGAATGACCCCGGCGGCCGAGGCGACGATGGCCGAAAACACAAACCAGGGCGCCATGCCGGCGGTCAGCCACACCACGAAGGGCACGTTGTTGAGCGGCTGCGCCTTGAAACCGACGCTGAACACGAACCAGAAGACGAGGATCATCACCGCCGGCTGAATAAAGGTCCAGCAAAACCCGAGCAGCGAGCCGACGTACATGCCGGCCACCTCTCGGGCGGCCAGGGCGCGCAGCATCCGGTTGTACTTCACCAGGTCCCTGGCCAGACGATACACTCCTCCGCCGATCATACCCCTTCCTTACTTTCCGAGTACACTCTTGAAATAGGCAATGGTCGGCTTCAGCCCCTCGGCAAGGGGGACCTTGGGCTCCCAGCCGAGGTGCTCGCGAGCCTGCGAGATATCGGGCTGCCGCTGCTTCGGGTCATCCATGGGCAGGGGCTTTTCGATGATGGGCGATTTCGAACCGGTCATCTCCACGACCCGGTGCGCCAACTCGCGGATGGTGAACTCCACCGGGTTGCCGAGGTTGAGCGGCCCGACCAACTCGTCACCGGAATCCATGAAGAGGACAAAGGCCTCAATGAGATCGTCGACAAAGCAAAATGATCGGCTCTGACTGCCGTCACCGTAGATGGTGATCGGCTCATTACTGAGCGCCTGGACGATGAAGTTGGAGACCACCCGGCCGTCGTTTAATTGCATGCGCGGCCCATAGGTATTGAAGATGCGTCCGACCTTGATGCGCACCCGGTGCTGACGGTGGTAATCAAAGAAAAGCGTCTCGGCGCAGCGCTTGCCCTCGTCGTAGCAGGAGCGCGGCCCGATGGGATTGACATGGCCCCAGTAGCCCTCGGGCTGAGGATGGATCAGGGGATCGCCATAGACCTCGCTGGTCGAGGCCTGGAAGATCTTGGCCTTGACCCGCTTGGCCAGGCCGAGCATGTTAATCGCCCCGTGCACCGAAGTCTTGGTAGTCTGCACCGGATCGAACTGGTAGTGGATCGGCGAGGCCGGACAGGCGAGGTTATAGATCTCGTCGACCTCCAGGTAGAGCGGGAAGGTGACGTCATGGCGCATCAGCTCAAAGAGCGGATCCTTCAGGAGATGTAGGATATTCCCCTTGGCGCCGGTATAAAAGTTATCGATGCAGAGCACCTCATGCCCCATGGCAAGGAGATTCTCGCAGAGGTGCGAGCCGAGAAATCCGGCACCGCCGGTGACCGCTATGCGTTTTCTGGTGGACATGGTAATGGAAGCTCCTGAAAGCAATGACGATATGCGCCTTTTATAAATCAACCAGAGATGCGAAGGGAATCAGTTTATAGCAACTGCAATTTTGTGCATCCAAGAAGGCTCACCACGTTGTGAAGGGTGGGTCTTCTCTCCACTTGTCGGCTGTTAGTAATCGAACAATGAGGAAATGGCAATTCGAAGTTCATTTGTCCCGTCGAGTACAAACCTGCCCTTCTCAATTCGTGGAAATTTACTGTTAATCGCAGTTCTCCGGTTGGCCGAACTCCGCCTCAAGCTC
>CAZDYX010000002.1:46159-46645 GCA_964509775.1 uncultured Desulfobulbia bacterium
TCCTCTATTGATGGGAGACTGGGTCTCAGGTTGTCCGGCAGGGCGCGGGTGAGTTGGTATTGCGAAACGCCCATTGGCTTGTGAATATCACTGAGGGCATACTCCACCACGATGCGATCCCGTGTTTTACACAGTAAAATCCCAATCGTTGGTTCATCCCGATCCCCGCGCAGCTGCTCATCAACCGCCTTCAGATAAAAATTGAGTTTTCCGGCATATTCCGGTTCAAACTCGCCGGCCTTGAGTTCAATGACGACATAGCAATGGAGCTTCGTGTGATAAAACAGGAGATCGAGGAAGAACTCCCGCTCACCGACCTGTAATTCTTTTTGGCGTCCCACATAGGCAAAACCAGCACCCAGCTCTAAAAGGAATTTGGTGATATGACCGGTCAACGCTTTTTCCAAATCCCGTTCGTTGAAGTCATTGGTCAGCGTGAGAAAATCGAAGTTGTAGGGATCTTTAATCAGCTGTTGCGCTAAATCC
>CAZDYX010000002.1:46655-48506 GCA_964509775.1 uncultured Desulfobulbia bacterium
GGGAAGCGTATCCGCAAAATTGGTGACCGCTTTTCCCTCGCGCACGTACAGACCACTCTCAATCTGGTGGGTTAAGACATTTCGGCTCCAGTTGTGCTCGATGGTCTTGTTTACATAATAGAGCGATTCGGCCACATTCTTGCACTTGGAGATGATGACCACATGATGCCACCATGGAATTTGCACCAATTTGGCCACAAGATGTGTCTGATGTGAACTGTCCGCTAATTGCGTAGCAGGCTGCTTCGTAAATGCTTGCCCCCTCTTGTTCGGTAATTGGGCGACAGCCTGCTGCCCAATTGGGTTACAAACTGTCGCCCAATCTGCAAGACCGTTTGCATAAAAGAGATACCAGCGGCGAATGTGTTCAAGGTTCCGCCGGGAAAATCCCTTCATGTCGGGAAATTCCGCCATCAGGTCGGCGCTTAACTGCTTCAGGAATCCACCACCCCATTGGGCCGTCTTCTGGCGCTCGACGATGTCCGCACCCAGATCCCAATAAAAGGTCAGCAGGGCGGTATTCACCTGCACCGCCGCCTTCACCTGCGCTTGCCGCAACCGCTGCTTAATCTCCTTGAGCCAATTGCGATATTCATCTGTTATCAAATGGGTTTCGCTCATGCCCTGCTTCCAATCAAGCCATCAGCTCGGCTTTCAAGACCTGTTGCGCCGCTTTGAGCTGGTAAACGTTTTGCTGGCGAACGGCCATCAGTTCTTGTGGATCTCAGTGGTTAACCTCAATCTGGTGCGGGTTCTTGCAATCAAAATTATAGTTGCGGTCGGCCAACTTTTTGGCCGAGTGATAGAACGGCGACGGGTATCGGTTTGATGATGAGGCGCGCCGGAACGGCATCGGTCAGACCAAGACCGTTTGCGGCAGGCATACCATCCACCAGCAAGCGGAGCTTGTCCCTACGGGCTATGGCTTCCACGACGGCACGGTATTCGGGAGAAGTTTGCCGCTTGGTTAAGCGGTTGATTTTAGTCCGGCATAACGACCAAAAATCAATGCGGTGCAAATCCCCCGCCATTGCAAACCGACTGCAAAAACGGAAAATTGGTACGCCCGAAGGGATTCGAACCCCTGACCCACGGCTTAGAAGGCCGTTGCTCTATCCAACTGAGCTACGGGCGCGTATATGCTAGGAAGACTGCCCCTTGACGGTCGACATAATACCTAAAAAGGCTCAAAAAGCAACCCCATTCTCGGCGACTCGCCCTCTCTGCCCTTTTTCCATACCGGGCCGTTGACGAGCCGTAGCACACAGACTACAATAGCGCTATGCGATATGACATCCACAAAACCGAGGCCTTCGATAAGTGGTTAAAGAATTTACGCGACCGCAAAGCGGTTCTTGCAATTACTCAACGCTTGAACCGAGCGGTTCTCGGAAATTTTGGAGACACCAAGGCTGTTGGTGGCGGGGTTTTCGAAATGCGCATTTTCTTCGGACCCGGTTATCGCCTTTATTACACGATAAGCAATGGCACAATACTCTTACTGTTGCTTGGAGGCGATAAATCCACCCAGCAAAACGATATAAGAAAAGCCAAGGAACTGGCCGGTTCTTTAGGGAGCACACCATGAATACAACAACAACCCCCTATAATCCTTTCGATTATCTTGAAACGGATGAGGAGGTCAACGACTATCTGGCGGATGCCTGCAACGACGAAGACCCGCAGGTATTCCTTGTCGCTCTCGGTTTTCTCGCCAAGAAAAGGGGCATGACCGAGGTTTCCCGAACCGCCGGAATTAACCGCGAGAGCCTGTACAAATCGCTCTCCGGCAAAGGGAATCCAGGGTTTGCGACCATTGCCAAGATCGCCAGGGCGCTCAATCTCGGATTG
>CAZDYX010000003.1:0-38001 GCA_964509775.1 uncultured Desulfobulbia bacterium
TAAAAAGTTCTGTGTAGTTCTGGGGGGGGGGGGTGATGATTTTTTCCCCTCCGTCGTGAATCTGAGGATTTGATACCACAATTCTCAGACACCCCTTTATATCGAGGCGGAAACTTCCATCCGCGAGTATATAGATATTTTATAACCGCCAACGACGCCATTCGGGCCTCGGCTATTTAGTGCCGGCCGTGTTCGTCCAAAACTTCAACTCACGGTCAACATCCACTTTGATATGTAAGTGGTTATTATTGACAAGACCTCTCAGTTAGGAGAGTACATCTATGTTCGGTAAAACCTTCAACCTGATCGCCTGGGGCATTAGTTTTTTCGGTCATTGCTTCGCTCCGCTGTCTTTGGCCAATTATAACCCGCTCCGTTTGGCAATCTTTTTTCGAGACGGACAGCCATGATCCCATACGGTCGTCAGGATATTAATCAGGCCGATATCGACGCAGTCATAAAAGTGTTGCGCTCGGATTTTCTTACTCAAGGTCCAGTTGTTCCAGCCTTTGAATCAGCCGTTGCCGGATACTGCGGTGCTCAGCATGGTGTAGCCGTCAATAGCGCCACAAGTGCGCTGCACATTGCTTGCTTGGCCTTGGGCGTAGGCAAAGGCGATGTGGTCTGGACAACACCCATAACCTTTGTGGCCAGCGCAAACTGTGCACTTTATTGCGGTGCAACTGTGGATTTCGTTGATATTGACCCGCGTACCTATAATCTGAGCGTGGACTGTTTAGCGGAAAAATTGGCTCAAGCAGAAAAGACCGGCAGTTTGCCTAAGGTAGTTATCCCGGTGCATCTGTGTGGTCAACCCTGTGATATGGCTGGTATCCATGCCCTTAGCCAGAAATATGGTTTTAAGATCATCGAAGATGCCTCGCATGCCATTGGCGGACGCTATAATGATGAACCGATCGGTCACCCTCGTTACAGCGATATCACCGTATTTAGTTTTCATCCTGTCAAGGTAATTACGACGGGAGAGGGTGGCATGGCATTGACCGATGACCCCGTCTTGGCCAATCGTATGGTGAGGTTACGCAGTCATGGCATCACCCGTGATCCTGCTGAAATGACACATCCACCAGACGGACTTTGGTATTATCAGCAGGTTGAACTGGGCTATAACTTTCGGATGGCCGATGTGTCAGCCGCATTGGGCTTGAGTCAAATGCAACGATTAGATGAATTTGTTGCCAAACGCCACGCCGTTGCGCAACGTTATGACGAATTATTAACAGATCTGCCCGTTGCCACTCCATGGCAACAAGCAGGCTGTTATTCCAGCTTTCATCTTTATGTCATTCGGCTGGACCTGAGCGCACTTAATCATTGTGAGGTTTTTGAACGATTGAGGGTGAATGGGATTGGCGTTAATCTGCATTATATTCCTGTTTATCGACAACCTTACTATGCGTGCATGGGGTTCAGTCCATGTGATTTCCCGGAAGCAGAGCGCTATTACCGCGAAGCTATCAGTTTGCCGATCTATCCCGCGTTGACAGAAGAGCAGCAGTTGGAAGTCGTTCGGTGGTTGATTAACCCAATCGGGCATCAAACGATTTTTTAGGGTCTTAAAAAGAATGCAGAGCAGATGAAAAAAAAAGAAGTTTTATTGGCGCCTGAAGTAGATGCATACGTTTCCCGTCAACGCCTGAGCCGTCTCGCTCTCGGTACGGTACAATTCGGACTGTCTTACGGCATCGCCAATCAGGTTGGTCAAGTCACGCGACCGGAAGCGAAGGCCATGCTGCAACTGGCAGCACTTAATAGTGTCAATATGCTAGATACCGCCATTGCATATGGCGAAAGCGAAAAGTGTCTTGGCGAGATAGGCACTCAAGGTTTCAAGCTGGTCACTAAGTTGCCCGTATTGCCGGATGGCTGTTCGGATGTAAGCGGCTGGGTTCAACAACAGGTTGCCGCCTCACTTACTCGGTTAGGTGTGGCCAGGGTGTATGGACTGCTACTCCACCAGTCAGATCAGTTACTTGGCCCAAATGGAAATAAGCTTTATCAGACTCTGCAAGAATTGAAAGACAAGGGGCAGTGTCAAAAGGTGGGCGTTTCCATCTATAACCCAATCGAGCTGGAAAAAATCTGTAAAGTCTTTCGCCTTGATCTTGTGCAAGCCCCGTTCAACCTTGTCGATCGCCGACTCCATCAAACTGGATGGCTGCAACGGTTGAAGGATGACGGTGTTGAAATCCATACCCGTTCTGTCTTCCTGCAAGGGCTTTTGCTGATGCCTCAAGCCTCCATGCCGCACAAGTTTTCACAATGGAATGCCTTGTGGAAGAGATGGCATAACTGGCTTTTTGACCACGATGTATCTGCTGTGGAGGCTTGTCTGGCGTTCCCTCTCGCCTACCCAGAGATCGATCATGTAATTGTGGGCTCAGATAGCTTGAGCCAACTCGCGCAAATTATTGGTGCTGCGAAGTTTGTACCTCACGTTGATTTGCCTGACTTGCATTGCGAAGAAGAGAATCTGATTAACCCCGCTCGTTGGTCCAAAATATGAAAATCGTTGCACTCGTCCAAGCCCGAATGGGTTCTACCCGCCTGCCTAACAAGGTAATGAAGCCAATTGGCGGCATCCCCATGATTGAGTTGTTGCTCTCACGCCTATCCCAATCAAAGGAGGTGGACCAAATCGTTGTCGCCACCTCGGTAGATGATCGCAACCAGCTTCTGGTCGAGCATGTTCGTAAGCTTGGCTATCTCTGCGAGCAGGGTAGCGAAAACGACGTACTTGATCGTTTTGTGCATGCCGCCAAGGAGCACCAAGCTGAAGTGGTAGTACGTATCACGGGCGATTGCCCTTTAGTCGATCCTTCGCTGGTGGATGAAGCCATCCGCCGCTTTAAGAGATCAGGCGCTGATTATTTTAGTAACGTCAGCCCGCCCACCTACCCAGATGGCTTGGACATTGAAGTTTTCTCCTTTAAAGTGCTGGTACAGGCCAGCCATGAAACCAGTAAACCCTTTGACCGAGAGCACGTCACGCCTTACCTGCGTGAATCAGGCAAGTTTAAAACTGCATCGATGCAACACAGCCAGGATCTTTCCGAATTACGGTGGACTGTTGATGAACCCGAGGACTTCGCCATTATTGAAAAAGTCTTCCATCATTTTCACCCTCGCACCGATTTTAGTTGGGGCGAAATTTTGAATCTGCAAAATCAACACCCAGATATTTTTAGAATAAACCAACACCTCATTCGAAACGAAGGATCTACTTTGGGCACTGGCCAAAAACTTTGGAAGCGTGCCAAGCAAGTTATACCTGGCGGCAACATGCTGCTGTCCAAGCGTGCTGAGATGTTCCTGCCTGACCAGTGGCCAGCCTACTTCAGCAAGGCCAAAGGCTGCAAAGTATGGGACCTGGATGGGAACGAATACACCGACATGTCAATTATGGGTATCGGCACTAACATCTTGGGTTATGGTCACCCGGAAGTGGATGACGCCGTGCGTAAAACCATTGATGCCGGCAACATGTCCACTTTTAATTGTCCGGAAGAAGTCTATCTGGCGGAAAAGTTGATAGAACTCCACCCCTGGGCGGACATGGTACGACTTGCCCGCTCAGGCGGCGAGGCCAACGCTATTGCAATCCGTATTGCACGTGCTGCATCGGGAAAGGACAAAGTGGCTATTTGTGGTTACCACGGTTGGCACGACTGGTATCTCTCCGCCAATCTAGGTGACGACAAAAATCTGGATGGTCACTTGTTGCCTGGTCTCGAACCCAACGGTGTCCCCAGGAATCTGCGCGGCACGGTGTTTCCGTTCAACTACAACAATTTTGCCGAACTGGAAGCGCTGGTTAATACCCACGACATTGGCGTGATCAAGATGGAAGTGGTGCGCAACAAAGATCCCGAGGACAACTTCCTGCACAAGGTCAGAAAACTCGCGACTGACCGAGGAATTGTACTGATTTTTGACGAATGTACCTCAGGCTTCCGGCAGACTTTTGGTGGGCTGCACAAAATGTATGGTGTAGAGCCAGACATGGCCATGTTCGGTAAGGCACTGGGTAATGGTTACGGCATCACTGCCGCTATTGGCAAGCGAGAAGTCATGGAGGCGGCACAAACCACTTTTATTAGTAGTACCTTCTGGACCGAACGGATTGGCCCCACTGCTGCTTTCAAAACGCTGGAGGTAATGGAGCGGCTTAAGTCTTGGGATACTATTACTCAGACGGGCTTAAGTATCCGCCAGGGTTGGCAACAGCTCGCCGACCGGCACGGTCTCTTGATTGATCACTGGGGGTTGCCTGCGCTAACGGGGTTTACTTTCCAAAGCCCTAATGCGTTAGCCTATAAAACACTTATCACGCAAGAAATGCTTGCCAAGGGCTACCTGGCAGGGAACAGCGTCTATGCCTGCATCTCGCATACGCCTGAGATCGTGGCTGATTTTATTGCTGCGCTTGATCCGATATTTGCCCTGATTAAAGAGTGCGAACTCGGTCGGGATGTGATGAGTTTGGTTAAAGGGCCGGTGTGTCATGGTGGATTTAAGCGGTTAAATTGATGCCTCAGTCCATCCTAATCATCGCCGCCCATCCAGATGATGAAGTCCTTGGCTGTGGTGGCACCATCGCCAAGTTGGCTGACGAAAGCGCTGTCATTCATGTTGCCTTTCTCGCCGATGGTGTTTTTTCCCGTATTGGAGAAACCAGGGAAAAGCAGGATGAACTTCATGTCCGCCGTGGCGCAGCCCAAGAAGCCTGCAACATCCTGGGCGTGCGGTCGGTTTCCTTCGGTGATTTTCCCGATAACCGCATGGATACAATTGCACTGCTCGATATCACCAAGGTGGTGGAAGTTCTGATTTCAGAACATCAGCCAAATTCAATTTTCACTCACCACGCCGGTGATGTCAACATTGATCATCGTCGAATACATGAAGCCGTGGTCACGGCCTGCCGACCGCAGAAGGATTTTTCTGTTACAACGCTGTTGTGTTTTGAGGTGCCGTCCAGCACAGAATGGCAGCTTCCCGGCAGTGCCCCGGCTTTCGCGCCCAATTGGTTTGTGGATATCTCGCACACGCTTGATCGCAAGCTTGCCGCACTGGAAGCCTATTTCGTCGAACTGCGTGTTTGGCCGCATCCACGTTCGCGTCAAGGCGTAGAGTATCTGGCGCGTTGGCGTGGAGCTACGGTGGGTGTGGACGCCGCTGAGGCATTCTCCTTAGGGCGGCAACTGGCATGAAGGTCGTCTTCCGTGTTGATGCCTCTGATCGAATGGGGATTGGCCATCTCATGCGTTGCCTGACCCTTGCAGAAACTCTGCGCGAGCGAGGAGTGCAGATAAACTTTATTTGCCGCGAACACACCGGGAACTTGATTGCTCTGTTGCAGCAAAAGGCCATGCCGGTCACGGCATTACCTCCTCCGGAGATAAAAAATACAACGTCTGGCGAAAACTACGCCGTTTGGCTTGGGGTGACACAGACTAAAGACGCCGAGCAGACCATAAAGGTGCTTAAAGGCGTAAAGCCGGATTGGTTGGTGGTAGATCACTACGGGCTCGATGTCGAATGGGAACAACGCCTACGCCCGCAGGTCAGCAAGTTGATGGTGATTGATGATCTGGCGAACCGCCGCCATGACTGCGAGGTGCTGCTGGATCAGAATTATTCTGCGGACGGGGAGCAACGCTATACGGGTTTGGTACCGCATACATGCAAGCTTCTGGTGGGGCCTCGTTATGCCCTGATCCGTCCCGAATATGCGCTTTATCGTAAAACCCCGCGTGACCGCGATGGGCAGGTTAGAAGGGTGTTGGTGTTTTTTGGCGGAACGGATCAGCAGAACGTGACAGGGATGGCACTTGAAGTACTGTCTCATCCCGATCTGAAGCGTCTGGAGGTGGATGTCGTGGTCGGTGCCAATAACCCTCACCGCAAAAGCATTGAACAGCAGATATTTCGTAGACCGCTCACAACGTTGCACGAACCCCGCCCGCACTTAGCAGATTTGATGGAGCGAGCTGATCTGGCTCTGGGGGCGGGTGGTACGACCACATGGGAACGTTTGAGCATGGGGTTGCCGTCATTGGTCGTGAGTATTGCCGAAAACCAAGTGCCTTCTTGTGTCGCTTTGCATCGCGCCCGACTTATTAATTATCTCGGCTATCAAACTAAAGTGGACGCGTCGGTTTTTTTTGATGAAATTATCCATATGATCGGTACCCCCAGTCGATTGGTGGAAATGTCTTTGGCAGGCCAGGATTTGGTGGATGGGTCTGGGGCTGATATTATCAATGAAACTTTAGGATAAATGAGGATGAAAAAAGATAAAATACTTGAGTTCTGGAATAGCAGAGCAACCCTCGGTCCTTTAGCGGGAACAAACGATCTTAGTCTGAAACAGCTGGAGATGCAGACCTTGTCTGGTTATATAAGTGATGGTCAAAGGGTGCTTGATTTAGGTTGTGGCAGCGGGACAGCAGCATTTTTTCTGGCCGAGAACAAATCGCTTAAAATTACAGGCATGGATTATTCACCGGAAATGGTGAGGCAAGCGAATCATGACCGCGACAAGAGAGGCATATCGCCATTAGATCTTAATTTTGAAGTGCGGGATATACGCAAAATTAATGAATTGCTTGAGACGCAAACCACTCCATACGATGTTATAATCACTGAACGTGTCTTGATAAATCTTGAGACATGGGAAGAGCAGAAGAATGCGATTTACGAAATTATCAAGCTATTGCGTCCTGGTGGTATTTATCTGATGTGTGAAAATTTACGTAATGGGCTTGATAATCTGAATCAGATGAGAACCAGTATTGGTTTGGAGCCAATCTCCAGCCCTTGGCATAACCGCTATCTTGAGCAGGATGAAGTCCTCGAGATTGATTTTGCAGAATTGCTTGAATTTCGAGATTTTACTTCTGGTTACTATTTACTCAGTCGGGTTATCAATGCATGGTTGGCAAAACAGCAGAATGAGGAGCCACGGTACGATGCTCCAATTAACAGACTTGCGTTAGAGCTGAGTAAATTTCCACAATTTGATTCGTTAAATATTGGACAGACTAGGCTTTGGGTCTTGCGACGCCCAGAGTAAATTTTCTCTAATTGTTCGAGAAAAAATGATTATTTGCAGTGTTATGTGGATAAATTTATTAGTTTACCCATACCAAATAGAGAGAATTTTTTAACATGTTCACTTCATCCAATGCTTCAGAAGCTTATCGTACAGCCAGTAATTACAACTGCGTGCTGGTTTCCAGCCGTCCGTGGAATAGTGAAATGGCTACTCGGCTTGAGGATCGTACCGGCTGTTGTTTTATCATGCTGACCAAGCCGGAGGAGCTGACACAAGAAACCCTGGAAGGATTGCGACCTCAGTATGTGTTTTTTCCCCATTGGTCTTACCACATCCCAGAAAATGTTTTCAACCAGTTCGAATGTGTGATTTTTCATATGACGGACCTGCCTTATGGCAGAGGTGGCAGCCCGTTACAAAATCTTATTGCGCGCGGCATTTATGAAACCAAGATTTCAGCGCTTCGCTGTGTAGAAGAAATGGATGCTGGTCCAATCTACCTAAAGAAGCCGTTTAGCCTCAATGGCTCGGCAGAAGAGATTTATTTGCGGGCATCCGAGGTCATCGAAGACATGATCGCAGAGATACTCGAAAAGTCGCCTGAGCCAATGCCTCAAGATGGCGTGCCAACAGGGTTCAAGCGCCGCAAACCAGAAGACGGTGATTTAGCCGCTGCTCAGACACTTGAGCAGGCGTTTGATCTGATTCGAATGCTTGATGCTGAGGGTTATCCTAATGCTTTTTTAAATGTTGGACCTTTCAAGATTGAGTTTGCTCGCGCGTCAAGGAAGACTGGCCAAGTGGTGGCTGATGTACGAATTAGCCTTGCCGACAATCTTAAAGAAAGAGATAAGCAATGATCAAGATAGAGAATCAAGAGATCGGTCAGCAATACGCCCCCTTTGTTATCGCTGAAATGTCTGGCAACCATAACCAGTCGCTAGAGAGGGCACTGGAAATCGTCGAAGCTGCGGCCAGAACGGGCGCGCATGCGTTGAAAATTCAGACGTACACGCCCGATACCATGACACTTGATCTGGATGAGCGGGAATTCCATATCAGCGACCCACAAAGTCTGTGGGCGGGGACGTCACTCTATAAGCTATACGGCGAAGCATATACCCCGTGGGAATGGCACAAGCCGATATTTGATCGTGCGCATAGACTTGGCCTCATTGTCTTTAGCACTCCATTCGATGGTACGGCGGTTGATTTTCTTGAAAGCCTGGATGTCCCCTGCTACAAGATTGCCTCATTTGAGAATACTGATTTGCCGTTGATCCGCCGTGTGGCAGCAACCGGCAAGCCTTTAATCATTTCCACCGGTATGGCCTCGGTGGCTGAGCTCGACGAGACCGTACGCGCCGCACGGGACGCAGGTTGTAACGATTTAATTCTGCTCAAATGCACCAGCACTTATCCCGCCACGGCAGAGAGCACTAATATTCTGTCCATTCCGCACTTACGAGAGTTGTTCGGTTGTGAAGTAGGCCTGTCTGATCACACTATGGGGGTTGGCGTGTCAGTTGCTAGCGTGGCACTTGGCGCCACCGTTATCGAAAAGCATTTCACCCTTAACCGCGCTGATGGAGGTGTAGACAGCACTTTCTCCATGGAGCCTAACGAGATGGCACAGTTGGTGGTTGAATCTGAACGTGCCTGGCAGGCTCTGGGGCAAGTAAGCTACGGTCCCACCGGGGCCGAGAGAAAATCTATGCAGTATCGTCGTTCGCTGTATGTAGTGCAAGACCTGAAGGCAGGAGAGGTGTTGACCAAAGTCAATATGCGGGCAATTAGACCAGGATTGGGTCTTCCCACAAAATACTACGAGATCTTCTTAGGTAAAAAGGTGGTCAGGAATGTTAAAAAAGGGACGCCGGTTGATTGGAATATATTGGGGTAAGTGGGCAATGTCTAAAAATTAGCTGACGCTGAGCATGGTTTGGAAGAATTAATATGAAAATTTGTATTTGCTCAACGCCGATTTACCCATACCCGACGGATTGCCCTCCGTTTTGAAGCATGGCGATTATCTTACTCTGAACATAATGGATACAAATTTATGCCCTATAAATTAACAAATGACATTGCTTTACTTCGAATGATGCTTGCTGAAATGAAACATCAATCCGCCTTGTATCAACCTGGGCCTTATTGGCAAAATAAAACCAAAAATAGCACCAATGAAATTTACAGGTGTGGCTTAGAAAATTTTCGGAGCAGTAGTTCTCAAATTGGCTTGAGTTTTGCCGATAACCTATTTTTTGATATTAGAGATACATGGAATAATGGTTTTAAAAAAATTGCAAAAAATACAACAAACTCATTTCCTCTTAAAAAACTGTTTGATCCACAAGTTATGTGGACAAAGTCTTATGCCGAAAAAACAATTTCTCTCAGTCGGCAAATTATCAGATTAACACCAAGGGTCAAACATCTACTATCCAAATATCACATGCCGTATACACTCCTTGGCAGCCCTGATATGACAGCTAATATAAATGAAGAGGATATTTCAATTCATTATATTAATTTATTAGATCAGCATGACCATTGTACAGAACATATTAGGTTCGATGCTGCGAGGTCAGTATTTGAGATAGGTGGTGGTTTTGGTGTTAATATACATCTTTTGCTTGAAAACTATAAGAATATAAAAAAAGTACTATATCTTGATATACCCCCGAACTTGTACGTCGGCACGCAATACTTAAAAGCTTTTTATGGCGATGCTGTTCATGATTACAGTATGTTGAAAGATTGCCAGGAAATTAAATTCTCTGAAAATGATTCCCGGGAAATATTCTGTATAACTCCTTGGCAAATAGAGAAATTTGCATCTTCTGTAGATATTTTTATGAATTCGCATTCCTTTGTAGAGATGCCTAAAGAAATTGTCAAAAATTATGTTAATCACTTCCAAAAGTTACCTGCCGCAGTTGATTCGGCAGTTGTACTTATCTCATACGATAATTTTGATGTAAAGACAACACTCCCTCCATCAGATTTGCCTGGATTTTTCGACAACCGTATTTTTGTTTTTCAAAAAGGCGGATCCATTTTGGATAGTGAGCATAATAATATTTTTAATATTTCGGCTGCAGGGTTTGCCGTACCTAAGTCCAATAATTAACGTGGCATTTAGGGGAATTGTACTGAGAATTCTTCATGTCCATGAGAATTAATGAAATGCGTTACCTGGCAACCACGGCAGACGAACGTTCCTGGAAATTTGATCGCCCCTTGTTATTTCTCGGAGAGTGGTGCCGAGTTTATGAACGAAAGCATGTCTGGGAAGGCATGGACGCGGTGGTAGCCGAACCGTATGGTCTGAAAGCTGGGCAGACTGAGCGAGACATTGCTTATGTGCAGGATCTGTCGAGCCAAATACTGACAGAGTTAGTAGATGCGCTTAATACGTTTCACGGTGTTCAGCACAGTGAACGCTATTGGCAAATAGTACTCGGCCATTGGTTGCAACGATATGTGGCGGTCAGTTTCAATCGTTACGCCACGTTAGAGCAGACTCTGAATGAACATGAGATATCTGGCACTACGATGTTTGAGCCAGGAGACTACAGCCTTGCTACGACCGACTCACTGACTTTTATCTGGGCATGTAGTGATGATCTCTGGAATCATGTTCTTTATTCGAAAATTTTAAAGTATTGGGGGCAGATAAAGACGGATCTGACCGCTGAACCTCTCAGAGGTCTGTTTGCTTTTTCTCTGCCAAAAGAGAATTCCAAAAAAGTGGGGAAAACAGGCACAAAACAATTTCTCCTGAATAAGGCTAAGCGGATACTGGTAAAATTATCGAGGAATCGTGACGCTTTTATTGTCAATAGCTATCTCCCGCGAAAGGAAGAAGTCAAGCTTCAGCTTGCTTTTGGGCAATGTCCGCAATTGTGGCAAAGTCCGCTATTGGAAACGGTGGCGCCTGTTTTGGAAGAGCGCCTGCGCTTTAGGATTGATGCCGAAAACCATTCAGGGTTTGAGCGGTTTGTTCGTTGCCAACTATCTGAAATAATACCAAGCTGTTATCTGGAAGGGTACAAACATTTAGTCAGACAGGTAGAATCTTTGCCTTGGCCAACTAAGCCAAGATTCATTTTTACCTCGAACAATTTTGATACTGATGAGATTTTCAAAGCATGGACAGGTTCAAAGGTTGAGAAAGGCATATTGTATTTTACCGGTCAGCATGGCAACAATTACGAGACATTGCTCGGTAGCCAAAACTGGCCGGAGCTTATGAGTTGTGATAAGTTTTTTACTTGGGGATGGTCAACCGGAAGCCTTAAAATCATACCAGCTTTTGTTTTTAAATTGTGCGGCAACAAACCCCAGCGTTGGACTACAGAGGGCGGTCTATTGTTGATTGAACTTCATTCGCCGCATCGGTTGGGGCCAATGGATAGTTATTATAACTTCGCCATCTATCAAGAGGAGCAGTTTCTTTTTGTAGACGAGTTGCCATGGAATATTCAACAAAAACTGACCGTGCGCCTCCATAATTCATACAAGAGTTTTCGATGGTCTGATGAACAGCGTTGGAAGGATCGTATTCCAGACGCTAACGTTGAGACTTCTAATGCCCGATTACAGGATTTGATCGCTCAAAGCAGGATTGTTGTACATTCATATGACTCCACCGGGATACTTGAAACGCTGGCTCAAAATATTCCTACTCTCTGTTTTTGGCATGGAGGCCTAACACATCTGCAAGAGAGCGCTAAACCGTATTATGAACATCTAATACAAGCTGGGATACTTTATGATTCACCGGAGTCAGCGGCCAAGAAGGTTGTCAAGGTTTGGGATAATATCCCTGAGTGGTGGCATAGCGATAGGGTGCAAAGCGCGAGAAAAATATTTTGCGACCGATATGCGCGGATTTCCAACAGTCCAGTTAGTGAGCTAAAACATATTCTTACTGTATCATCAGTAAATGCGTAAGGTGTTACATGCTACATCAGTAAAAACCAGATTCCTGGTGTCTGTGGCTTCCAACGGCATTCGCGGGGGAATTGGACTCGTTTCAGGGTTGCTTGTTGCTCGTGGGTTGAACCCTTCAGGCTATGGAGATTTGATGTTTCTCTTGGGCAGTTTTACGGCTATCCGGTCACTGCTTGATATGGGAACATCAAATGCGTTTTACACATTTTTGTCCCGACATACCCAAGCCCGTCGATTCTATTTGTATTATTTTGCCTGGTTGGCACTGCAATTTGTAATAACGATTTTGTTCATTGGTTTGATTATTCCGGACAGTATTTTTGACAGAATCTGGTTGAACCATAGCCGTAAAATTGTCATAGCCGCTTTCCTTGCCGCTTTTATGCAGCAACAAGTGTGGCAAACGGTAGCTCAGATTGGAGAGAGCACAAGGAAGACCGTGAAACTGCAAGTGATGAATCTTGCTATTGCAATTACTTACTTGGCAATAGTATCGTTTCTTTTAGTTACAGGGGATGTATCGGCTGGGAATATTCTCTTTTTAATAATATGCCAATATGGAGTTGCCACCATGCTGGCCTATCCATTATTAAAAGAAGCTAATTCATTGCCAGTTGAAAAAGAGGATACTTTTAAACAGATAGTTCAAGAATACTGGTTTTATTGCAAGCCTCTGGTCGCGCTTTCTCTTGTCAGCTTTTTGTATGACTTCGCAGATAAATGGATGCTGCAAAGGTTTGGAGGTTCCGCGCAACAAGGATTTTTCCAGATTTCGAACCAAATTTCAACTGTCAGCCTTTTGGCAACGAGTTCCATTTTGAGTGTCTTCTGGAAGGAGATTTCTAATGCTTTGGCAAGGGACGACCATGCCAGGGTTGCCCTGCTTTACCGGAAGATAAGTCGAGGGCTAGTAATGTTAGGGGCTATAATTACAGGTTTATTAGTTCCTTGGTCAGAACAAATTGTGACTATTTCGCTGGGGCAAATGTATCTTCCCGCTTGGCCGGTCCTGGCGATTATGTTGTTATACCCAATACATCAATCCATGGGGCAAATTGCTGGGACAATGTTTTTTGCAAGCGGACAAACTAAAAAATATATGTTTGTATGCATCGGGATTATGCTGATTTTTCTACCACTTTCTTACCTTTTGCTCGCACCAACTAAGGGTGTTTTGATACCAGGCTTGGGGTTGGGTGCAATCGGTATTGCAACTAAATTGGTGTCTCTGGCCATAGTTTCAGGAAATATTCAGGCGTGGGTTGTGTCACGGTATAGCGGCTGGAAGTTTGACTGGGCGTATCAAGTCGTTGGTATTCCGCTGATGCTTGGGTTAGGCTATATTGCCAAGTTGCTTGTAGGGTTGCTGTGGAATTTAGAGGTGCTTGATGTGGGCAAATTGATTATTCCTGTCATACTTGCGGCCATTATTTACTGCATTTCGGTTGTGTGGATGTTATGGCTGTTTCCATGGTTAATAGGTATTGATAGGGAGGAAATAATGAATTCGTTTGAGAAACTGAGGCGATTTAGCTTTATTTAATGAAGTATTCTGATACAGGGGGAAAAGAACCCATAACAAAGTAACAATCAAATGACTGCCGATACCTCTGCCGGGTCGGAGGTGATATATTATGTAATGGGATGTAGGGGGAAAATGAAAATTTCAACGAAAAGAATTCTTGATTTAGGATGTGGGAAGAAGAAACGGCCAGGGGCTATAGGTGTTGATTATTCTGATCGGCATGACGCCGATGTAATTCACAATTTGAATATTTTTCCATATCCCTTTAATGACGACGAATTTGACGAGATTTACCTCGATAACGTTTTAGAACATTTGGATGCCCCGATGCGCGTGATGGAGGAAGTCCATCGGATATCTAAGCTGGGGGGAGAAATAAAGGTAATTGTTCCATACTTTCGATCTGTATGGGCATTTATTGACCCAACCCACAAGCATTTTTTTACTGTTGATTCCTTTTCTTTTTATGATCCTAATCATATTATTTGTCAGAGATATGACTATGTCGAAACAAGATTCCAAGTTGTGAGAGTAGTGTTTAACGAAACGCTGAAAAATGGTTTTGTGAAGGGTGGCATCATGAAATTGGCTAATAGATGGCCGCATGGATATGAACATTATTTGAGCCATTTTTTTCCTCTTGATGATATTACATTTTACCTTCGTAAAATCTAATTATAGAATATGGTGAATAATAAAGGAGTTACACTATCGATTTGCATACCGACCTATAATCGTGCGGCACATTTAGCGAATTGTCTGAATTCGATAATTTTATGCAATTCGCAATATGATTTTAGATTTCAAATTTGCATCTCTGATAATGGTTCTAGCGATGAAACTGAAAACGTCGTCCGTCAAGCTCAGGAAGTTATTAGTATAAAATATCACAAGAATGCAAATAATCTTGGCATACCAAGGAATTTCCTAAATGTAGTGGCGATGGCTGATGGTGATTTTATATGGCTTATCGGTGATGATGATTTATTAATGCCCAACGCAATTGCTGAACTATATAATTTAATTGACAGTCACCCAAGTGTTGACTTTTTTTATGTTAATTCATTCCATCTGAATACTGAAACATTGAAACAGTTTCCGTCACCTTTTGATACTGCAAACTTACCCAAAGATATGACGCCATTTTCTGAATGGAATGTCGCAGGTGAAATGAGTTTTTTTGAGCTAGTAAATCCAAGAATTTCCTTTGATTTTTTGGGCGGCATGTATTTGTCCGTCTTCCGAAAAGCCAACTGGGATTTGAATACAAATGTACTTGATGGGGAAGCGATTCAGGATACCCGTACTTTCTCTCATTTTGATAATACATTCCCGCATGTTAAAATATTTGCAAAAGCGTTTGCATCTTCAAGGGCATATTTCAACACTAAGCCTTTAAATGTCTGCTTAACTGGTGCCCGGGAATGGTCGCCTATGTATCCATTCATTCAAAGTGTGCGGTTGGTAGAGGCATTAGGTGAATATCGCAAAAATGGACTGCCCTATTGGAAATATTTGTATTGTAAGAATTATGCGCTTAATAATTTTTTACCTGATTTTGTAAGCATGCTTCTAAATAAGCATAATTCTGGCTATGATTATATCAATCCGATAAGTCTGTTGCTTGAAAACTGCATATATCCAAATTTTTATCTATCTGTTTTGTATTTTATTGGAAGACGTATACGGAACAATTTTAATTGTCTTCTTGGTCGTATTAAATTAATAGGAAAACCATTATATGAATAATAAATTTAATGAAATAAATGCTTGTGAAGTATGTGGGAATAAAGATCTCGTTTCGGTATTAGACTTGGGGCTTCATCCAATGTGTGATGATCTTATTCGTAATGGCGATAGTCGTATTTGCAACGAATATCCTATCGAGATACTATTTTGTCATAATTGCACCACGGCCCATCAACGCTTTCAGGTCCCCAAAGAAGATTTGTTTCCAGTGTCCTATCATTACCGATCACGTTTTACGGCTGATGTGCTCAATGGTATGGCAGGATTGGTTGATTCTTGTGTCCATCGTTTTGGCAGTCTTTCAGGAAAGAAAGTGCTGGATATTGGATGTAACGACGGGAGCCTATTGGATTTCTTTAAGAAACAGGGCGCAATCACATTCGGAATTGAACCTACAGGCGCTTTTGTTGACGCAGAACAAAAAGGCCATATTACCTACAATAACTACCTTTCTGAAGATGTTGCTGACGCTATTGTTGCTTCGCATGGAAAACCAGATTTCATTACCTTCACCAATGTTTTTGCGCATATTGAAGATCTCCATAAGGTCCTGCGTTCGCTTAAAAAATTGATGGACTTGAACACGATAATAGTGATTGAAAATCATTATTTAGGCTCAGTGCTAGATGGTAATCAGTTTGATACCTTCTATCATGAGCACCCTCGAACGTACAGCTACTGTTCGTTTGTGCACATGGCGCGCACTTTAGGAACTCAGTTGTCTGATGTTGAATTTCCTTCACGATACGGCGGTAATATTAGGATCTATATGGGGGGCGCTGTTCATTTAGCGCAAGGTAGTGCGGCTGATTTGGAGTCGCTGAATGTCAAGGAAAGCCACTTCTTTGAAAAATTTGCTTCATTACGGAAAAATGTAAAAAACTGGAAGAGTACGAAATTACGTTTTTTGAATGAACAATTCCAGAAATATGGAAAGCTTCGGGCCAAGGCGTTTCCAGGTCGCGCGGCTATTTTAGTAAAACTTCTTGGGTTGAATGAGGATTTGATCTTAGCAGTTTATGAAAAACCAGGTTCACTAAAAATTGGACACTATCTGCCTGGTACGCGGATCCCAATTTGCTCCGATGAGGATTTGTTTGCATTACCTGATCAGACGATTCCAATATTGAATCTGGCCTGGCATATCCCGCAAGAAATTCGAAATTATTTGACTGGGCACGGATATAAGGGGCAGGTTGACGACATATTGAACTCGGATGATTTCACTGATACAAACAAACTTTAGAGATGGATGAATTTTATCTAGGCACTGCATTAGACTACTGTGTTCGCAAGGAATAAAGAAGAGTTGACGGCATGTCCCGATCATGTTGCTGTAATCGGGGGCGGTCGTTGGGCGCGAGTATTGACCGAAGTGCTTTGCGGAATTGTTTCGACACATGTGAGGATATCTGTTCATTCTCCTCACAACGCAAAAGCAATGTCAATATGGGTTTCTGAGCGTGGGTTTAAACAGAGGATTGATGTCTCATCTGACTCGCCAGAGTTTTCTTCAGGAAAAACAAGTGCCGTGATCGTGGTAAATGCTGCACGCGATCATGAAAAGGCCATCGAATTGGCGCTTTCAGCAGGGGTGCCGGTTCTCGTTGAAAAGCCACTTGCTTTGAACTTTGCAACTTCACAACGCCTTGCTGATCTTGCTTGCATCCAGAAAATATATTTAGCGGCAGCTCATGTATTTCTCTTTGCGCGATATGTTGAAAATTTTTCTAAGCATATTGTTTGTGGAGATAACATCAAATCTGTTCGCGTTCAATGGATGGATCCACTATCTGAAAGCCGATATGGTGAGGTGAAAAGCTACGATCCAGGACTGACAGTTTATGCTGATTGGTTACCTCACGTCATTTCCATATTGGGTGCTTTGTCAATCGGGCCAATTCAAACATGTGAGAAAGTGGAATTTTTGAGAGGTGGATCACACCTCGAGATTGGTCTTAGGGCGGGGAATATACCATGCAACATCCAACTGGTACGAAACGGCCATTGTCGTCAACGGCTTATTGAAGTTTCGACCCAATCTAATACAGTAGCTTTAGACTTTTCAAAAGAACCAGGGACTATTATCTCTGATTCGACAATACAATCAAGCGATATCGACTGGGATATTAAACCTAAACCGGTCTCTCGAATGTTGTCGGCTTTTCTTAAAGGGGCTGCAGGGGGTATTCGTGATCATCGTCTTGATATTGCAATTGGTTTACGCGCTAGCTATTTCATTGACCAAATATCATTACTTTATCAGTCATCTCTTTCTCCGTGGTTGAGTAATAAACTTTTTAGGATTCAAGATGGTGATGATACTGATCTTCGATATGCTCTTAATGAAATTATTCATCTCGAAGATCCTTGTTCATCAATACCAAGTGAAAAGAAAATCTTTTATGTATGTCAGTATATTAAAGATCATGCCGCCTCAGGATTAAATACCGATTTATTGTTTGAACGTCCAGTAGATTTTGTAAAGTTGATATTAAAACAAGGTAAACTTGACGGTTTCGCAAAAACCGCTCAACTGCCGCTGGCATTTTCCGTAACTCATTGAAATTACATGGTAGGTGTTCAGCTCCATGACTGATTGCGATTCCATCAACCTTACTTCATACCGGTAACATATAAAATTTATGCAGAAAAACTCATTTATTAATTCATTTTCAGGTAAGAAAGTTTTTATTACGGGCCATACAGGGTTTAAGGGTACTTGGCTTGCTTTCTTGCTAAACGAGGTTGGTGCTGAAGTGATGGGGTATGCCTTGCCACCAACAACAGCTGTCAATCACTTTGATTTGCTTAAACTTGATCGCAAAATTAGTCATGTTGTTGGTGACATTCGTGATGCTTCACTCATTGCTGCCACTTTGCAAGATTTTAAGCCGGATTTTGTTTTTCACCTTGCAGCGCAAGCATTGGTTCGGCCTTCTTATGATTGTCCCGCTGCTACTTTTTCAACGAATGTTCTAGGTTCGGTAAACCTTTTGGATGCGGTGCGGCAGTGTAATTCAGTACGTTCGTTGGTCTATATCACCTCAGATAAGTGTTATGAAAATGTTGAGTGGATTTGGGGATATAGAGAAAACGATCAACTGGGGGGGCGTGATCCTTACAGTGCATCCAAAGCCGCCGCCGAGATTGCTTTTTCTTCTTATGCCCGTTCTTTTTTTGAGCAGCGTCCTTTGTTTGGCGCTGCAAGCACGAGGGCCGGCAATGTCATAGGTGGTGGGGATTGGGCTGTAGATCGGATTATCCCCGACTGTATTCGTGCTATTGAAGCTGGAGAGCCAGTCCGGTTGCGTAATCCAGGTGCGACACGCCCCTGGCAGCATGTGTTGGAACCGCTTTCAGGATATTTGTTACTGGCGACACGTTTGTATGAAGATCCAAAGCATTGGGGGGGGGCTTGGAACTTTGGGCCGTCTACCCATGAAGTACGGACCGTGAAAAACGTTGCTGAAGTAATTATCGGTCATATTGGCAAGGGGTGTGTAGAGGTTGTTGAATCTCTAACACAGGTACATGAAGCTCGATTACTTCAGTTGAATTGCGATAAAGCCCATCAATTGCTGGGCTGGTACCCTCGATGGAATGTAGATAAAACCCTGGAGGCTACTGCACTTTGGTACAAGACCGTTATGAATGGTGGGAATGCAGAGGTGATTACTCGACAGCAAATATATGATTTTTTTCCGGAGCTAACATGATAGACGGGGTTGTTCTGACGCCGCTACGGCAGATTTTTGATGAGCGAGGCAAGGTCATGCACATGTTGCGGGATGATTCGCCTGTTTTTTCAAGGTTCGGAGAGATTTATTTTTCGTGCACTCACCCCGGTGTTGTCAAGGCCTGGCATTTACATAAAGCGATGACGCTGAATTATGCTGTAATTTATGGTGAGATTAAATTTGTGCTGTTTGATGATCGGCCCGAAAGCCATACCCATGGTGAAATTCAGGAATTCTTTATTTCACCTGAAAACTATATGCTGGTAACAGTACCACCTCTGATCTGGAACGGTTTCAAAAGTGTTGGCACCAAAACTGCGATAGTAGCCAATTGTGCAACCTTGCCACATAGTCCGGACGAGCTTGAGAGGCGTCCAGCCTTTGATACCCGTATTCCATACGACTGGGGCTTGAAACATCGATGATTTACCTTACCATTTGAACGTCACTAATATAAAAAAAAGGGTTAGCTTATGAAAGTCATTCTCCTAGCAGGCGGCTTCGGAACACGTCTTGCCGAATACACCGATGTTATCCCAAAACCAATGGTGCCGCTCGGCGGCAAGCCTATTCTCTGGCACATCATGCAAACCTATGCGCGCTATGGGCACAAAGACTTTTATGTCGCATTGGGATACAAGGCTGAAGTGATCAAGGAGTATTTTCTGAATTATCGTGCAGTTAATTCCGACTTTACGGTGGATCTCGCCACGGGAGGAGTTACACCACATCAGGTGGATCCCGTGGATTGGCGTGTGACTTTAGTCAACACGGGAGATAAATCCATGACAGGCGGACGCGTAAAGCGGATGCAGTCATTCATTGGTAACGAGACTTGCATGCTGACCTATGGCGATGGCGTGGCCGATATCGATTTAGATGCACTGCTGGCCTTTCATCGCAGCCACGGCAAGATGGTTACCTTGTCCGCCGTCCGTCCCGCAGCCCGTTTTGGAGAATTGGATCTCGACGGTCCTCGTGTGTCAAGTTTTCAAGAAAAACCACAGTTACATGAGGGGTGGGTTAACGGCGGTTTTTTTGTGGTCGAGCCGGCATTTTTTGACTTGATCGCTGGGGATAGCACCTTGTTGGAGCGCGAACCATTGGAGCTGGCAACTAAAGCAGGTGAGTTGATGGCGTATCGACACGATGGTTTTTGGCATTGTATGGATACCAAACGTGATCATGAAATGCTCGAGTCGCTGTGGGCGAAAGGCGCGCCATGGGCGTAATAGATTAATCCGATGCGCATACTGATTACCGGAGGGGTTGGTTTCATAGGAGGACGAGTAGCGCAGCAACTCTATAAAGCTGGGCATAAAATCGTTCTTGGTTCACGCAAGGTAAGCAGTTCACCCAAATGGCTCCCCCAATCAGAAGGAGTGGAGACTGATTGGAATGATGGGCGCGCCCTGGAGCAAATCTGTAAAGGGGTCGATGTGGTGATTCACGCGGCAGGGATGAATGCCCAGGACTGTGCTGCCGATCCAGTGGCTGCGCTTGAATTTAACGGGCTGGCGACCACGCGTTTGGTTACGGCGGCAAGCCGGGCTGGGGTGAAGCGTTTTGTCTACCTGTCTACTGTCCATGTGTATGCTAATACGCTCATTGGCCCCATTTCTGAAAGCACATGCCCGCGTAACCTGCACCCCTATGCCACCTCGCATCTGGCGGGGGAAAATGCAGTTTTGCGTGCTAGCCAAGATGGTAAAATTGAAGGCATTGTGCTTCGCGTGTCCAATGCCTTTGGTGCCCCTCTGCACAAGGATGTGAATTGTTGGATGCTGCTGGCTAATGACCTGTGTCGTCAAGCGGTCACGGAGTGTAGGCTTCTGTTGAGATCGGCAGGTTTGCAAAGGCGAGATTTCCTGACGTTACAGGATGTGAGTCGAGCAGTCTCTCATGTGATCTGCTTGAGTAATGCGCAAGTGGGTGATGGGATATTTAATGTCGGCGGCGCGTGGGCACCACGAGTGATCGATTTGGTTGAGCTAATCCAGACGCGGTGCAAGGTAGTGCTGGGGTTTACTCCCGAGATCATCTGTCCTAAACCTGGGGACAGTGATGTGACGCATGAATTGGACTTTCGCATTGATCGGTTACTCGCCTCTGGCTTTGAACTATCCGGGAACGTGGAAGCTGAGATTGATGCGACATTATTGTTGTGCCGCGAACTCTTTGGTGGAGGTCAATGAGCCATTCACCTGTTGTTACCGTAGTTATCCCTACATACAACCATGCAAATTTTCTACGAGAGGCGCTGGGGTCGTTATGTGCACAAACCTATACCGATTGGGAAGCGATTGTCGTTAATAATTTCTCGGAAGATGATACTGTCGAGGTTGTCGCTTCGTTCGCCGATTCTCGAATTCGCCTTGAGAGCTTTCGAAATAACGGTGTGATTGCCGCTTCCCGCAATCGTGGTATTGCCTTGGCGCGCGGGATCTATGTGGCTTTCCTTGATTCCGATGATACCTGGTATCCAAGTAAGCTGATGCGCTGTGTTCCGTATTTGGATCAGGATGCGGATCTGGTAAGTCACGGACTGCGCTATGTAGGGGATAGTGAGCGCGATGTGTTTTGTGGCCCACAGCAACGTGCAACCTTCGATGCATTACTGAATAAAGGAAGTTGTATTATTCCCTCAGCTTCGCTGGTCCGCAAAAGCATATTACAATCCGTTGGCTGCTTTTCTGAGCGGCCGGCATTTAACACATCAGAGGATTATCATCTTTGGATTAAACTTGCTCTAGCGCAAGCCAAGATGGTTTTTATAGACGAATTGTTGGGTGAATATCGAGTTCATGCCAGCAATCATAGCGGGTCTGCTTTGAATCACTTGAATTCAGTCTTGCACGTTATTGATGAATTTTTGCCCATAGATTCTTCCAGCAGTCTAAAATTGAGGCTACGCGTGAAGCGATGCAAAGCGCTGCCATATTACGGCGCAGGAAGGCGTTTGTATAAAAATGGTCAGTTTGCTAAGGCTTGGATGTTATTTTTTAATTCACTTGTATTGTGGCCCTTCTATGTAAAAATTTATGTTGCTATCGTGCTGAACGGCTTGGGTTGGATTGGTTCTAAGTTCAACATTGCACGGCCTCGGCTGTAGGAGCTGCGATACTTTTTCCCCTCGGCGGTCTCGATTTACATCCTGCTACCCACTGAAAACCCAGAAGCACCAAAAATTACGAGAACAGCCAACCTGGTATGGCTGTAATCAAGCAAGGGGGGCCACTTTAAGCAAGTCCCCCCTATATGTTGTGTCTTCTCTCTCGACAATCTGCCTGTACGTCAAAGGCGCGGTCATTACTGCCTGTTGCATGAGACGATAAACAACATGCCTCGCGATCGGGATGCACGACGGTTAAAACGGAACGTGTATTCATTGAGGTACTACTCAAGGTGCTTAGCACTCACTGATCTTTAGTGTGTGCTCAAAAGCCAGCGTTTAACCAAGGCAGCAACATGATGAACACCAGGCAGGCTAACATGGGCCGGAACTCAAGAGTCAGAGACAATAACCATGTCGTTTTTATAGACCAGTTTCGACAATTGGTTGTATCCTGCCCACCCATCGGTCAGAATTTCGGAACCACTTTCAACAACATCGCAAACGAAAGGCACCAAACTTTCACCAGACACATCAGGTATCCGGCGCATCCGTACGCGTCCGAACCCCCTCGGAGAATGAACTCTAACCGCAAAAACCACAATCTTCTTATTTTCACTACCTCGCCCTCGCTTGCCGCCAATCTAAGTCTCTTCCACCTCGGCGCGGCCACAGAGTCGATATCTACCATGGCGTGCCATGGCTTGCCTCAATGTATGCAGCCACGCAAAAGCCGTTTGATAGCTCCCCAAGCCAAGCACGCGTTTCAATCCCAGAGCGCTTGCCCCGTCCTACTGACTGATCACGAACCACATCGCAGCAAACCAGATCTTCAAGGGTATCTGCGTCCGATCAAAAATGGTCCCAGCTGTTACCGAGATCTCACTTCCGCAATGCCGGCAAGCGGTTTCATCGGCAAACCATTCCATGAACTCCTGATATATTCGCGGGTAGTCCTCAACGGCTACCAGAGTCGGATGGGTACTCTGCACACCCTTGATCGCCTCAATGGCGATTTTCGCCTTGAAGACTGCCGGTTCATTTCTTTGTGGTCTTTTTGTCATGGTTTGGCTCCCTGTCTTTGATTGAATTACGTTAACAGATTGAGCAACCGTTTCAATGAACGGCCTGACCCAATTTTTCAGGTGAGGCTGAGCAATGTGCATGCCAAGAAGACAGCGCATTATATGTAATTTAACCGCTTTATGATAGATTTGGTGTGTGGTACGCATGGAAATTCCTTTTACATCTATTTGTCGGACAAATATTACTGCGCTCGCAATGGCGACCCTATTGCTTGTCTATTCGCTTTGCTATAACCCATTTGTTTCCGCCTCTTATGTCTATGCGCCACTGCGTATTAGCCTTGAAGGAATTGTTCTTTTTTTATCTCTTATTTTCAATATCTATTATTTTAATAAAAATATTTTTTTGTGGCTAGCCGCAATTACTGTATTGTTTTCCTGTTTTCCATTATTTGATACAGATACTGCTGTGCATGTAGTTTCATCTTATAATAAAATGATTTTTTTTATTCTAGTTGTTGGATTGTTTTATATTAGTGATACTATGTTATTAATTTCATTAAAAATTTGGATAAATCTTTGGCGCTTGCTTTGTTGTTTAGCTATTCTTGCTTTCATTGGATATATTACAGGCCTAATCCCTTTCTCATTATTCGAATTAGATGTCGATGCCGGGGCTCCTTACACTTATATGCATAACGCGATATTAGGAAATATTGTTCCGAGGTTTTTTTATAGTATCGAGTATGGACGTGTTGCCGGTTTTATGTATGAGCCAGGACTAGTTGGGTTTTTTTATGGATTTAATATTTTAGTAGCCAAGAGATGGATTTGTGATGAGAAAAAGGCAAGAAATTTTATTTTGTTAAATTTTGCTGCTGGGCTCACTTCCGGTTCAACGTCATTGATTTTTTTTATTGTTTTATTTGTTTTCTCCAGTCTGATATTTGGTGGTAATAAACATTTTATTGCAATTAAAGTTTTACTGCTGGCACCATTTTTTGTCGCTATTATTTTTTATATACTATCATCTGGATTAATGGAATTTACCTCTTCATTAGAACGAATAGCTCGCTTTCAGTTGGGTATGGAAATTTTAAATAATAATACTTTTATTACATTATTGTTTGGTAACGGAATTGGCGTTTCTGTAAAAGAAGGGGTTGGTATTTCTTCAGGACCGTTGAATATATTTGTTGAACGTGGCGCAGTTATGCTGTCGTTCATTGTATTTATGTTCTTTAAGTTTTCTAGATATAATAAGTGGCTATTATTTTATCTGTTCTATTATAGTGTAATGTTCGAAATGTTTTGGTTTCCTTTGTTTTTGATAGGAATTGCAATATCATATGCTCAGAATAATCGTCACTGCTACAGTGAAAACGTATGCCATCAATTGTCAACATGCAGAACATCATGTTAGTTCCCGATACAATGCCAATTATTGCATCAGTTACAGGCGCTTCTGGAATGATAGGGAGTCGTATCGTGAATAAGCTATTAGCACGAGGTTGTGTGGTTCGTGTACTTGTTCGTGGTAACTATGACAATCCAGCGGTTCAGCAATTCCGGGCCGACTTGTCTGATGAACACTCCCTAGAAAACTTTATCAGCGGTGCTGATATGGTATTTCATTGTGCGGCAGAGACAAAGAGTGCATCAAAAATGCGTGAGGTCAATGTGCTGGGCACAGAGAAAATTTGGAAAACGATTAGAAGGCACCCTGTAAAGTATTTTTGTCACTTAAGCAGCGCAGGTGTTGTTGGCAATACTTCGCAAACATTGGTTGACGAATCCACTGCCTGCAATCCGCAAAACATTTATGAAAGTACCAAATTTGAGGCAGAAACTATAGCTGCTCGTCCAATAGATGGATGCAGTACGCTAATTTTACGACCAACAAACGTGGTTGACAAAGACCACCTTGGCGAGTTGATTTTGCCATTGCGCGGTTCGTTCACTTGCAAAATAAAAGCCTTTCTTAAAGGGGGAGAGTGTGCCCACATTGTGCACGCTGACGATGTTGCTGAGGCTGCGATATATTTTTCAGAACGGCCTTCTGCTTATCCCCGCGTTTTCTTCGTTTCCTTGGATCATGACCCTTTGAACTCTGTTGCTTCTCTGTGGTCAATATGCCGCTCCATAATGAAAGGCCAAGCCGAGAACATAACGCCAGCTCCGCATCTTCCGGCTTTTGTTCCCCACCTCCTGAGGAGGATAGCGGGGAAACGGACGAATAGTGGAACTGTCAGATATTCATCAAAGAAGCTTCTTGCCGAGGGGTTCACTTTTTCATACGGAGTTAGTGCCGCTGTAAGAAAGATAATGCTTGATCGGTCACTCTATAAAGCAACTCAGGATGAAGGGACTCCCCATGCGCATCCTTAACGTCAATGCCACGCTTGATGCGGTATGGGGTGGTGGTGGCGCTGAACGAATTCGCAGATTGTCTTGCGCATTGGCAAGGCAGGGGCATCAAGTGACAATACTTACCACCGGCTTTGATGCGGCAACATTTAGCACTCTTAGGCTAGCGGCTGTTGATGTTGTTGCGTTAAAGTGTTTGAATAAGCGATTTATGCTGCCGGTAATTCCCCTTGTTCAATTGCGTCGGCTGGTAAACGATCACGATGTCATCCATTTGTGTGGACACTGGACACTGCTAAACGTTGTAATTTATTTCCTTGCTCAGATTGCGCGAAAGCCGTATGTGGTTTCACCTGTTGGGACGTTACCGCGGTTTGGCCGATCGCAAAAACTGAAAATGGTATACAACCTTCTCGCTGGGCGCGCCCTGATTCGAAATGCTCATGCCCATATTGCAGTTACACCCAAAGAGATCGATCAATTTGCCGAATACGGAGTTGACACCTCTCGTGTTTTAGTCATTCCGAATGGTGTGGATACGGAGGCATTTAATGCTGTGGATAGCCAACAATTCAGAACGCGCCATGCATTAGGAACCGCACCATTGATTTTGTTCATGGGACGGCTCAATCCTATCAAGGGGCCTGATTTGTTGGTTGAGGCCTTTCTGCAGATTGCGGACCAATTTCCCTCCTACCTGTTAGTTCTCGCCGGCCCTGATGAGGGCATGGGGGCAAGTTTACGCGAGTCCGCCCAACAACATGGTTTTTCTGATCGAGTTCGTATCATCAGCTACGTTGGCGGTGAAGAAAAAACCGCCGCTTATCGAGCGGCAACATTGCTGGTCATTCCATCTCGACAGGAGGCGATGTCGATTGTAGTGCTTGAGGGTGGTGCTGCAGGGACTCCTGTATTGATCACTGACCAATGTGGTTTCGATGTGGTTGCGGAGATTGGCGGGGGAATGGTTGTTGCTGCGGAAGCAACGGCGATAGCGGCGGGACTAGTCAGCATGTTGAGCGAATCCGGTAAGTTGCTGGAGGCAGGTGAGCGCTTGCGAAATTTTGTTCAACGCGATTTTACTTGGGATGTGGCGGCGTCCCGGTTGATAAATGTATTTGAAACGGTTTTAGGGGGGAGTGCGGTTTTGCGGGGTTGAGGGAGGGGCCGGTCGGGATGCGGAGACGGTAGGCGGGATGTTGCATGTGTTTACCGTATCGACTGTACCTTGCCGATTTGGTGGATGTATGTGCCTTTGCGGCACCTGAATCTGCCAAGAAAAATTAATCCAAAATAATTGGTGGTACTTGAGAGGTTTTTCGATGCGTGTACTTGTCCTTGGTGCTTCTGGATTGCTTGGTAATGCAGTTTTTCGCGTACTGAGTGAAAAAGTTGATTGGGAAGTGTTTGGAACAATTCGATCTGACAATTTGAAGAGATTATTTCCCCCCGTGATGATCAAGCAACTGGTGGTGGGATGTGACGTCAGTAATCAAGATGCCCTAGTCAATATTTTTGATCAGATCCAACCAGATGTCGTTATCAATTGCATTTCTCTTGCCAAGCCGTTACTAACTATCGGTAATCCTCTGGATGTTGTTCCGATCTATGCGCTCTTGCCACATCGGTTAGCAAGGCTCTGCAGTCTCGCAAGGGCAAGGTTGGTACACATAAGTTCGGATGGTGTTTTCGCCGGTTCGAAAGGCCAGTATACGGAGGACGATTTGCCCGACGCCCGTGACACCTACGGGACAGCGAAGCTCTTAGGGGAAGTTCATTACCCGCATACGATTACGCTACGTACTTCAATAATTGGCCCCGAACTTCAGAGCGCCAACGGTCTATTGGGTTGGTTTTTGTCACAACAAGGGAGTTGTCAATGTTTTAGCCGAGCGATCTTTTCCGGACTGCCATCAGTCGTTTTAGCTCAGGTGATTCGGGATGTCGTAATACCGCAAGTAAATTTGTTTGGTTTGTATCATGTCGCAGCACAGCCAATCTCAAAATTTGATTTGCTGTGTTTGGTTGCCAAAGTATACGGCAAAGCAATTGAGATTGTCCCTGTGGATAAACCCGAGATTGATCGCTCTCTGAATGCCGATCGTTTTTTTGCTGCCACAGGGTATGCACCGCCTTCATGGCCGGAACTAATAAGAATAATGCATTTCTATCATATAGATAAAGGGGTGAAATAATGTTCAAAGATAAGGTGTTGATGATCACTGGGGGTACAGGCTCCTTTGGCAATAAGATTCTGAGCCGATTCTTATCTACCGATGTCAGAGAGATCCGCATCTTCAGTCGTGACGAGAAGAAGCAGGAAGACATGCGGATAAAGCTCAATAATTCTAAGCTCAAATTTTATATTGGCGATGTCCGGGACGCTGACAGCATCCATCAGGCAATGAAAGGCGTGAATTATGTCTTTCATGCTGCAGCCCTCAAGCAGGTGCCATCGTGTGAATTTTATCCACTTGAGGCCATTCGGACAAACATACTCGGAGCTGAAAATGTAATGGCTGCCGCGGTTGCCAACCACGTAGAAAATGTGGTGATGCTGAGTACCGATAAGGCGGTTTACCCTATCAATGCCATGGGGCTATCCAAGGCGTTAATGGAAAAAGTCATGGTCGCCAAGGCGCGAAGCCAAAACGAGGGGGAAACAATACTCTGTGCGACTCGTTATGGAAACGTTATGGCCTCCCGTGGATCTGTGATCCCTCTTTTCGTCTCTCAACTGAAAGAGGGAAAACCACTGACGATTACCGATCCCAATATGACCCGCTTTCTCATGTCGCTTGACGATTCCGTTGATTTGGTCTTGCACGCCTATGAACATGGAGGCCAAGGCGATATATTTGTGCAGAAAGCCCCCGCCTGTACTATTGCCGTTCTTGCACAAGCACTGAAAGAACTTTCAGGGAAGAGCAATCCAATACGAATCATCGGGACTCGGCACGGCGAAAAGCTTTATGAGTCACTGGTTTCACGTGAGGAGATGGCTAGAGTAGAAGATATGGCTGGATATTATCGTATTCCGGCAGACAATAGAGATCTAAACTATGCAAAATACTTTAGTTCTGGTGAAGAACTGATTTCGAACTTGGATGACTATACTTCACACAATACTGAGCGTCTAAATGTTGAACAAGTGAAGTCGCTCTTATTCAAACTTGATTATATTCAGGAAGAACTTTATGGGAAATAGTTTCGTAGAAGATCAGTCGACCTGCTGCGCCTTTTGTAATAGTAAGGCAATGATCGAAATTATGAATTTTGGTGAAGTTGCCTTGGCCGGAGGGTTTCTTCGGCCGGATCAATTTGAAGGGGAGACCTATTATCCTCTCTGTTTGAACTTTTGCTGTGATTGCTTCGCTGTTCAGGTAATCAATAAGGTAAGTGCTGAAGTTCTCTTTAAAGATTATTTTTATTTTTCTTCTTCAATACAAACATTAAGCGATCACTTTATTGCATACGCAAAAGAGGTTACTTCTCGTTTTCTCACGCCAGAAAATTCGACCGTAATTGAGTTTGGTTGTAATGATGGAGTTCTGCTTCGACCACTGGCTGACCAAAATATTCGAACAGTAATTGGCGTTGATCCTGCTACCAATATCGTCAATACAATTGATGATCCAAGGATAACAATTATCAACGACTTTTTTAATGAAAGAGTTGCTGCAGAGATAGTTGCCGAGCATGGGAAAGCAGATATGGTTGTGGCAAACAATGTTTACGCCCATATTGCAGATATACAAGGAACTACCCGTGCAATACGCGATGTATTAAATGATGAGGGAGTTTTTGTCTTTGAAGTGCATTACCTTGGTAAAGTAATCAATGATTTTCAGTATGATATGATTTATCATGAGCATCTTTATTACTATTCACTTCTTTCGGCAATGAAACATTTTGAACGGTACGGCATGGTGGTCTTTGACGTCAAGCCCGTGGCTATTCACGCTGGTTCAATGCGTTTCTACGTCTGTAAAAAAGGGAGTACGCGCGGATCTTCAGTTTCCCCGGAGGTGACGAGGCTGCAGAATGAGGAGTTGGACAAAGGATTCCATCGTGCGGAAACCTTTGTCCGCTTTGCCACGGATGTCGCTGCGCGTAAGGCAACATTAATGGCTTTGCTGAATCAGCTGAAGGAAAATGGCCATACTGTTGCCGGCTACGGCGCTTCTGGTAGAGCGAACACTATGATTCAGTATTGCGGAATTAACCATAGTCACCTGAATTATATGATTGACGATGCTCCCGCTAAATCTGGTTTTTATACTCCAGGTTCGCATTTTCAGATTCACCCACGCTCCATTCTCGATCAGCCAGGTCCTCCAGATTATCTGTTGATATTTGCGTGGAGTTTTTTAGAAGAAATTACCAAAAAAAATCAGAAGTATCTCGACAATGGCGGGCGAATGATTGTGCCATTGCCTGAAGTTAAAATTATCCCATAGGTAAATATATAGCCAAATAGTTACTCTATGTAACAATACCGGAATATCAATTGGTTAACTTAACATAAAAAGTTTAGATATTAACTTGGAGACAGTAATGAGAGTAATGTCAATTTTTGGAACTCGACCCGAAATGATCAAGATGTGGGGGACGTTAAAAAAGCTAGATGAGCTTAATTTTGAACATGTGATGGTTCACACTGGACAGAATTTCACTCCTGAGTTGCGGGAGTTCTTTTTTACCGATTTGCATATGCGCAAGCCTGATTATGAGTTGGGTATTGATACGTCCAGCTATGGCAAGGAGGTCGCGGATGTCATTCGCAAATCGGACGAGTTGATGGAAAAGGTCAAGCCTGATGCGTTGCTGATTCTGGGCGACACCTACAGCGGTTTGTCCGTTCTCCCAGCGGCCCATCGTGGCATTAAAATCTTTCACATGGAAGCTGGCTTGCGTGCGTGGGACCGCAGGATGCCGGAGCAGCGCAATCGCATCCTGATCGATCACATCAGCAGCATTCTCTTGCCCTACAACCAGTACCATCGAGAAAACCTAATGCGCGAGGGCATTCACCCCTCTAAGATTATTGTCACGGGAAATACGACATTTGAGGCGATGCGCGCCTTTTCACCTCAAATTGCGGCAAGTGATATTGTAGAGCGTCTAGGCTTGGTCCCGAAGGACTATATCCTCGTGACTGCCCATCGCAGTGAGAACGTTGACAACCCTGAATCCCTGAGCATTATTTTTAAGGCCCTTGGAAAGTTGGCTGAACGATACCAGAAAGAGATCATTTATCCCATGCACCCTCGGACCAAGAGCAAATTAAGTGCAATTGATATCCCGTCTCAGGTGCGGATCATGGCACCGTTGGGATTCTACGATTTCAATCGCCTGCTGAAGGATTCTTTCTGCGTCTTGTCCGATTCCGGAACCGCCGCAGAGGAAGGACTTTTTTACCAAGTTCCCAATGTTAGCTTGCGCATGGCAACCGAGCGGATGGAAACACTTGAGAGTGGTGCCACAATCGTTTCCGGCATGAACGTGGACAACATAGTCGAGTCCGTGACCACCGCAGTGAATCAGCCATGGTGCGCGCGGTACGAACTTGAGGAGAATTCTTCGCCATCATCGGTGGTCATTAACGCAATTCGCACACAGATCACTAACTTTTTTTGACCAGTTCTGATCCGCCGGTGGAAACTCTCTCTTCAACAAATGTGCATAAGCTGCGAGTCGCACTGGTCTCCACAGACTACCCTCCGCTGTGTACGTCAGCAGCAGTTCAAATGCGGGATTTGGCGCAGGAAATGCTGCGACAAGGACACGAGCCAGTGGTCATCGTTCCATCTAGTGAACTTAGCTCGGCATGGGCTACGGAGGAGCTTGATGGTGTCCAGGTGCTGCGGTTAGCCGGTATACACACGCGGCATGCCAGCTATATCCGGCGCACGGTCTCCGAGTTGCTGCTGCCGTTTGTGATGGTCCGCAGCCTGCGTAAAAGTCCGTTTCGGAACACACGCTGGGACCTGGTGGCGTGGTACTCGCCACCGATCTTTTTCGGGCCGCTTATTTGGGTTCTGAAACGCACATCTGGCTGCCGAACCTATCTAATTTTGCGTGATATCTTCCCCGAGTGGGCGTTCGACCTTGGACTGCTCCACAAGGGACCAGCTTACTGGTTTTTCAAGGCTGTCTCCAATTTTCAAAATGCGATGGCTGACACGGTTGGCGTACAGACGCCATCGAACCTCGGTTATCTCGCTAACTGGAGCCGTAGTTCTGGCCGTAAACTAGAAGTGCTCCAGAATTGGCAAACACCAGCTGCCGATATCGGTTCTAGCATAATGGTAAATAACACCTTGCTTGCTGGACGTAAGATCTTCATTTACATCGGCAACATGGGCGTCGCACAGAGTATGGATGTTTTGATTGACCTAGCTGATTGTTTGCAACATCGATCTGACCTCGGGTTCCTTTTTGTTGGCCGAGGATCGGAGGTCCCTAGGCTTAAAGCTCTCGTCAGAGCTCGCGCACTGACCAATAGTCTGTTTTTCGATGAAGTCGACTCACGGGAGATGCCGGGCCTACTGGCGCAATGCCACGTAGGCTTGCTGGCACTTGATACCCGCCATAAATCGCACAATATCCCTGGGAAATTTCTTACATATTTGTTGGCGGGGTTGCCTGTGCTCGCCAGGGTGAATGCTGGAACTGATTTGGAGCGCCTGATCGAAAACCAAGGAGTGGGCCGCGTACATGCCGGTGAGTCAGTAGACGTACTTCGCATGTTTGCCGAGGAAATTGTCGACACCCCCGATGTGTACGATAGGATGGCCTCTTGCGGACGCGCTTTGGCAGAGCGTATGTTCTCACCGGCAGCCGCGGTAAGTCAGATTATAGCAACGGCTTCAGATAGTTTTTTCGATGGCACAAGGCATTGAGGGACCAGCACCGGAGATCAATTCCAGCAAAGGGAGTCAAATTGTGATTTTGGTTACCGGGGCCAATGGTTTTGTTGGCCACATGCTGTGCGTGACGCTGTCTCATTTAGGCGAAGCAGTGGTCGCTGCTACTCGGCACATTTTACCTGATATTGTGCCTAACATATCGAACATTCAGGTTCATTCGCTCTCTGCTGATACCGATTGGCACCGTTGCTTGCAGGGTTGTAATGCCGTAGTTCACCTTGCAGCTCGCGTTCATGTAATGATCGACAAAACTACTGACCCACTGACAGAATTTCGTCGTGTGAATGTCGGTGGGACCTTGAACTTAGCACGCCAGGCAGCTGCAGCTGGTGTTTCCCGCTTTATTTATATCAGTTCTATTAAAGTCCATGGCGAATCTACTCCTTTGGACCGTGCATTTACCGCTGACGATATACCAGATCCACAGGATCCTTACAGCATAAGCAAACACGAAGCGGAATGTGGTTTGCGTAGGTTAGCTGATGAAACGGGGATGGAGTTGGTGATCATTCGCCCGCCACTGGTTTATGGGCCTGGGGTGCGAGCCAATTTTTTGAATATGATGCGGTGGTTGTACCGTGGAATTCCTTTACCCTTGGGAGCTGTCCATAATAAGCGCAGCCTGTTGGCACTGGATAATTTAGTTGATTTGATTATTGCTTGTATCGCTCATCCTGCTGCGGCGAATCAGACTTTTCTTGCTGCGGATGGTGAGGATCTTTCTACCACGGAATTGTTACGTCGTATGGGGTTGGCCCTGGGGAGGCCGGCAAGGTTGCTACCTGTACCGACTTCATTGTTGGAGGCGGGGGGTACCTTGTTTGGCAGGCGCGATATGGCGCTGCGGCTGTGGGGATCTTTGCGGGTGGATATTTCAAAGACGCGGGAGTTGTTAGGGTGGAATCCGCCCATCAGTGTAGATGAAGGGCTGCTCCGGACAGCACAAGGTTTTGTGAACAAATTGTCGAGCTCTTAGTGTTTTCAATGACGAAATTGCCTGGTGTGGATGACGGGAATTCATGAAGAAGCTGTTTGATTTCATAGTGGCAGTCTGTGCCGTTTTTGTCTTGTTGGTGCCGATTGTACTAGTGGCGTTTATGGTCAAGGTGACTTCATATGGTCCTGCTCTTTACTGGTCTGATCGGGTGGGGTAGGGGAATAGGATCTTCAAAATGCCCAAATTCCGGACCATGAGAGTTGACACACCCTCGGTGGCGACACACTTGTTGTGCAATCCGACCGCCTATTTGACACCAATTGGTTCCTTTCTGCGCAAGTCCAGCTTGGATGAATTACCCCAGTTGTGGAGTATTTTGAAGGGTGATATGAGCTTAGTCGGCCCTCGCCCAGCGCTCTTTAATCAGCATGATCTGATCGAACTGCGCACTCAGCATGGAGTGCACGAACTGGAGCCGGGACTGACCGGCTGGGCGCAGATTAATGGGCGGGATGAGCTCCCGATCCCCGAAAAAGTGAAGCTGGATGTGGAGTATCTGCAGAGACGCTCGCTGTGGTTCGATGTTCTTATTTTGTGGCAGACTTTTATTAAAGTACTGGTGCGGGATGGAGTGTCGCATTGAATGTGGAGAGTACTCTCCGCTAGTCAGGAAATAGTTTCGGATGAAAAAAACAATCATTGAATTCCTCACGGCGCTTACACGTCTCTCCTATCTTTCGAAGCGATTACTCTTGCTCGGAATCGATACATTATTTATTATTTTTTCCCTGTGGGCCGCATTTGCCCTGCGTATGGAGCAGATCGTGCCGGCCTTTCTGGGTGAGCATTTTTGGCTATTGCTCGCCTTGCCGCTTGCCTCTTTCCCCCTGTTTGTACGACTTGGTCTGTATCACGCCGTCATCCGTTATGCCAGCCTTGATGCGTTGTGGGTTGTCTGTAAATCGGTGCTATCTTCTTTTCTCCTGTTGTGGGCCTTGATTCTGATTGCTGACATCAAGGGGTTCCCTCGCTCGGTGCCATTCGCCTACTCCTATTTTTCTTTTCTGTGCCTTGGCGGCAGTCGGCTCGCTTTTCGTCAAATGTACGCTCGGTTGGTCAATCCCAAGCGGCTGGCCAAGCGAGTTTTGATCTATGGCGCCGGCTCGTCGGGTACCCAAATCGCCACTGCGTTTCACTATTCTCCTGAATTCACCGTTGTCGGCTTTGTAGATGATAACAAGTTGCTGCACGGGCGGAGTATCCAAGGAATAACGATCTATTCTCCTGCTGAATTATCGGCCCTGGCTGGTCAGCTAAAGCCTCAATTCGTGCTCCTGGCCATGCCATCGTCCAGCCGCAGGCGTATCCGTGAAATTCTCAATCTGCTGGAAGGTTTTCCGGTGGAGATCAAGACACTGCCCCATCTTGATCGGCTGGTGTCTGGGCAATTCGGCATCGAGCAGATCCAGGATGTCTCCATTGAGGACCTTCTGGGCCGGGATCCGGTGCCACCTAAAATGGAATTGATTAAGGCCTGCATTACTGGCAAAGCGGTTATGGTTACCGGTGCCGGCGGGTCCATCGGTTCAGAACTCTGTCGTCAAATTGCCAGTCAGCAGCCGAGCAGATTGGTGCTTTTTGAACGGTCGGAATTGGCCCTGTATACGATTGAGCAGGAATTGAAAAGCATCTGGCAGGGAAAACTTGAGATCGTACCGATATTAGGTTCGGTGTGCCGTAAACGGAGGGTCGCCGCCGTGATCAAGGCCCTGGCAATTGACACGATTTATCATGCTGCAGCCTATAAACATGTGCCTTTGGTCGAATACAACCCCATTGAAGGGGTGCTGAATAATCTGTTTGGCACCCTAAAGACTGCCCAGGCCGCCATGGAGGGTGGAGTTAAGACCTTTGTCCTTATCTCCACCGACAAGGCAGTGCGGCCGACTAATGTCATGGGGGCCAGTAAACGCATGTCGGAACTAGTGCTGCAGGCCTTTGCCGCGCTGCCCGGAGTAAAGACCCGATTCACCATGGTGCGCTTCGGTAATGTGCTGGGGTCGTCGGGTTCCGTTGTCCCCTTGTTCCGCAAACAGATTGCTGCTGGCGGGCCGGTAACAGTAACCCATCCGGACATCACCCGCTATTTTATGACCATTCCTGAGGCTGTACAGCTTGTCTTGCAGGCAGGGGCCATGGGGACAGGAGGCGACCTGTTTGTCTTGGACATGGGGGAGCCGGTGCGCATTGTCGATTTGGCCGAGAAAATGATTCGCCTCAGTGGTCTCACGGTGCGTAGTGATAAAACCCCCGAAGGGGATATATCCATCGAATTTACAGGACTCCGGCCAGGAGAAAAACTGTATGAGGAGCTATTGGTCTGCGCTAACGTGGTCGGTACTCAGCATCCCATGATTATGCGGGCGGAAGAGTGTTTTCTGCAGTGGCCAAAGCTGGAGATACTGCTTGACGCCCTCAATCAGGCCTGCCATAACTTTGATTATGAAGCGGTGCGAGCTCGGCTTCAGGAGGTTGTTGACGGCTACAAGCCCCAGTGTGATTGCGTTGATCCGATTTGGCTGGCCATGGTGCAACGTGCTGATTTCCGTAATGAATTAACAGTGGGGGATGCGTCACAGAGTAAGCCGATGGCAACTGCCGATACGACGGCAAGGTTTTTGGAACCATGAGGCGAGTAGTAAAATTCAGGCCATTCACCAGTCACCAGCAGAGATAAAATGAAAAAAATCGTTGTTGTGCTCCTTGCCTTAGTCCTTTTGTGCTGTGGTATGACGTTTACGGCCAGTGCCGGGGAGGTGCTGATTCTTGAAAAGGGAACGGCCAGCATCCGAGGCCTGCTGCCGGACTCATGGCAGGAGATCGGTCTTGGTGAGAGAGAGGCTTTTCTGCGGCAGAATGGCAAGATTCTCGAACCGGCTGGAAAATTACTCAGTGTCTTTCATCGTAAGAGTGATATCCCCGAGACAGCGCCGGTCGTTTTTGTCTTTCATGCTGGTGCTGAGCAAAAGGTAACAGAGGAACAGCGTGCCAAGATGTACGCTTGGTTCGAAAAGAACAGAGAGGATGTGGCTTGGCTGGTAGCGCCAGATAAGGTGAAAAGTATGTCTCTTGAAAATATTGAATATCTGCATGACCACGATACATTAATATTTGATACCAGTGTGGAGGTGGGAGGGAGGAAAATGCATGGGGTCTCCGGCATTGTCTTTCTTGAGCGTGGATATCTAAATATCATCGGTTATGAGATTGACGATTCCAATCGTTATCGAGGTGATTTTTATACGTTTATTAAGACCCTTTCCATCCCCAAGGAGTTAAAATACAGTGCAAACAAGGGAGTTCCCATGGATTTAGCCTGGTTTGCTGGCCATTGGCAGCAGCTCACGGGCGTTTTTCTTTTTATGGCGGTTTATGGCTTGGTCTTTTTGCGAAAGGAAAACAAGCTGCTTCCTGCTTCGTGATTTTCCCTTGCCCTAACCTTGCTTAGAGGTTGGCTGTTGTGGACGACTACTCCCCATAACGAGTTCAACTCCCCATCCCTCAAAAAAAAAATCCCTGACCGGTATGCCCGGCCAGGGATTTTTTTTTGGGTACAATAAAGAAAAGGAGTAAACTCAGCTGCCCATTGCGCCGGCAATAGTCTTTGCCAGCTTCTCGTCAATGGTCGTGGCAATCAGTTCATCCGTGAGCTTTCCCCCCTCCTTGCGCAGGGTCTTGGCCACGTTGCCAAACCCCATCCTCACCTTGCGGTCGCTGACCAAGTCATAGGCCTTTTGCACCCTGGCCTTGGCCTCGTCAGGGGTCAAGCCCTCGGCCTGTCCCAAGGGGCCAAGCTCCTTGATTGTTTGCGTGAACTGGGTGATCAGCTTCACAAAGCGCGGGGCCTCGGCAGCAGAGGCCCATTGCAGATTAAATCGTTCCGGACGGATGCCGACCTCGGTCAGCACCTTGCTGATCAATCCGTGAACTCCCATGGCGTCGTAATTACCAACCTGGTAATGGCATTCGCCAAGTTGTCAGCCACCGGTGAAGATGCCGTCGGCACCTTCAATCAGACCCTTCATCACAAAGGCTGGGTCAAGCCTGCCGGTGCACATCACGCGGATGGTGCGCAGATTGGGTGGGTACTGGTAGCGCGAGACACCGGCCGCATCGGCGGCGGCATAACAGCACCAGTTACAGAGAAACCCGAGGATTCGGGGGTGGAATTCGGAACCTTGACTCATGCTTTTTCCTCGATTGATTTACCAAAGGCCTCGATCTGCGAGACAATCTGTTCGTTGGTGAAGCCACCCATGGAGATGGCAAAGGTCGGACAGTGGGCCGAGCAGATACCGCAGGCCTTGCAGGAGGCGACAATGGTCTCTGCCCGTTTCTTTTTATCCTCCATGGTCAGCATCTGGATCGCCTTGTAGGGGCAGAGAGAGACGCAGAGGCCGCAGCCAATACACTGCTCTTTATCGACGTGGGAGACAATGGGCTGCACATTGACCTTGCCCTTGACCATGGGCATGGCCGCCTTGGCCGCCGCGGCCTGGGCTTGGACCACGGTC
>CAZDYX010000003.1:38011-45059 GCA_964509775.1 uncultured Desulfobulbia bacterium
TGGGCCAGCCCACAGACATAGACGCCATCCACCGGCATCTCCACCGGCCGCAGTTTGACATGGGCCTCCAGGAAGAACTTGTCAGCGGTCACCGGCACCTTCAACAGCTTGCTCAGGATCTCCGTGGACTGCGGCACGATGCCCACGCTCAGGGCCACCAGGTCAGGAGAGACGGTGACCTCTTCCCGCATGATGGGATCGAAGAAGCGGATCTCCACCGCCCCGGACTTTTGGGCATCGATCTCAGGCATGGCGCTGGTCTCATAGGGGATGAAGATTACCCCCTGCTCCCGGGCCTCGCGGTACTTCTCCTCGGCCAGGCCGTAGGTGCGCATGTCGCGGTAGAGGACGATGATCTGGGCCTTGGGGTTCTTCTCCTTCAGGGTCAGGGCATTTTTGACCGCGTGGTTGCAGCACACCTTGCTGCAGTAGCCCAGGTCGTCGCCACGGGAGCCGGCGCACTGGACCATGACCACGGAGTTGGGCAGATCCTTTTTGGACTTGGCGTTGAGCCGGGCCTCCAGCTCCATCTGGGTGATGATGCGCTCGGAGTTGACCGGCTCCTTGCCCAGCACCCTCTGCGGCACATGTTCCTTGCCGCCGGTGGCCAGGATGATGATGCCGTGGTCAATGGTGATCTCCTTGCCCTCGGGCACCCGGATCACCGAGCTGAAGTTGCCGACAAAGCCCGAGACATCAAGCAACTCGGCCCCGGTGCAGACATCGATCAGCTTGTGCTTCTTGACCTGATCGACCATGGCCTTCAGTGTCTTTTCCGTTTCCACCCCAAAGATGGTCTTCTTGATGGCCAGCAGGTTGCCACCTAACTGAGCCTCCTTCTCCACCAAGGTGGTGGGGAAGCCTTGATCCGCCAGGGTCAAGGCCGCGGTCATGCCGGCCACGCCGCCGCCGATCACCACCGCCTTGGCGGTCACCGGCACGGTCTGTTCGGCCAGGGGCTGGCTACCGCGGGCCTTGGCCACGCCCATGCGGATCAGGTCCATGGACTTCCTGGTGGCCTGTTCCGGTTCCTGGGCATGGACCCAGGAGCATTGGTCGCGGATGTTGACCATCTCGAACAGGGAGCGGTTCAGGCCAGCGTCCTTCAAGGTCTCCTGGAACAGGGGCTCGTGGGTGCGGGGCGAGCAGGCGGCAATGACCACCCGGTTCAGCTTGTGCTCCTTGATCTTCTGCTTGATCACCTCTTGGGCGTCCTGGGAGCAACTGTAGAGGGACTCGGAGTGGTAGACCACGTTCTCCATGCCGCCGGCGTACTGGTCGACCATGGGCACATTGACCACCCCGCCGATGTTGATGCCGCAGTGGCAGGTGAAGACGCCGATGCGGATCTCCTCGGCACTGATGTCGCGCTCATTGGGGTAGGTCTTGGTGACATAGCCCGCGCCCCGCTGCTTCTGCAGCATGGCCGAGGCAATGCCGGCGGCGGCGCTGGATTGGGTGACACTCTCCGGGATGTCCTTGGGCCCCTGGAAGGCACCGGCAACGAAGATCCCCTCGCGGCTGGTGTTCAGCGGCGCAAAGGCCGAGGTCTCGCAGAAGTCGAACTGGTTAAGGCCGATATCCATGGCCTTGGCAATGGCCTTGGCATCCCGGGGCGCGTCCAGGCCCACGGAGAGGACCACCATGTCGAACTGGGCAAAGAGATGGTGGCTATCCAAGGTGGAGTAGGTCAGTTTCAGCCCCTTCTTCCCCCACGGCATGCAATCGGCCACCTTGGCGCGGACGAATTTGATGCCGAACTGCTCCTGCGCCCGCTTCTGCGCCGCGTCGAAGTCCTTGCCCTGGGTGCGCATGTCCATGTAGAAGATGGTGATGTCCAGTTCGGGGTCATGCTCCTTGGCGACCATGGCCTCCTTAATGGCGTACATGCAGCACACCGATGAGCAGTAGCCGTTGTCGCACCCTAGGTCGCGGGAGCCGACGCACTGAATAAAGGCAATCTTTTTGGGATGACGCTGGTCGGAGATGCAGAGGACATGGCCTTGGTATGGGCCCGAGGGGTTAAGCAAGCGCTCGAACTCCAGGCTGGTGACCACGTCCGGGTGCTTACCATAGCTGTATTTGGCAAGCGTCGCCTCCGGTACCCGGCCAAAACCCGGGGCCAGGACCACGGCCCCAACCTTGAGCTCTTCGATCCTTGCCGTCTGGGTGAAGTCAATGGCCCGGCTGCGGCAGACCGGGACGCAGATCTGGCAGGTGTTCTCGGTCAGGTGCAGGCAGGATTCGGGGTCAATATAGTAGCTGGCCGGCACGGCCTGGGGGTAATCGATATGGATGGGGCGGGTGATGCCCAGCCCCTCGTTGTACTCGTCCACCAGGTGCTTGGGGCAGTACTGGGTGCAGAGCCCACAGGCCGTGCACTTGTCCGGGTCAATATAGCGTGGTCTGACCTTGACCCGGGCAATGAACTCCCCAGGCTTGCCTTCCAGGGAGAGAAAATCGGTGTTGCTTAAAATTTCAATATTGGGAGACCGACCGGCCTCAACGAGTTTCGGCGCGAGTATTCAAAGCGAGCAATCATTGGTGGGGAAGGTCTTGTCCAGCTGGGCCATGGCCCCGCCAATGGCGGCCGATTTTTCAACCAGATAGACATAGTACCCCAGTTCGGTGAGATCCAGGGCCGCCTGTACCCCAGCCACGCCGCCGCCCAAGACCATGACGGCGCCGGAGGCAGAGCCCTTGGCGGATTTTGTGTTGGTTACAGCTTGTGCCATAATGAACTCCAGAAAAAGATTAACGCGCTGTTATTGCTTAATAACTCAATAAAATTTTATTGCTCAAGCACCTCTACCTTGATCGCGCAGATCTTATACTGCGGACTGCGGGAGAGGCGGTCGAGAGTGTTTAGGGTCAGGTTGTTGACCGGCACTTCGGCGAAGTGGTAGGGGATAAAGATCGTCCCCAACTGCGACCGTTCGCTAATCGTGGCCCGGACCTCAATGGCGCCGCGGCGGGAGGTGATCTTGAGCAGCGAGCGTTCCTTGATCCCCAAGCGCTCCGCGTCTTGCGGGCTCACCTCGGCCAAGGCCTCGCCGCAGATCTCTTCGAGACCGGCGGTCTTTCTGGTCATGCTGCCAAAGTTGTACTGGGCATAATGACGACCGGTGGTGAACAGCAGCGGGTACTCCGCATCCGGCATCTCCTTGGGGGCGGTGTAATCCTCGGGGATGAACAGCCCGCGTCCTTGGGTGAACTTACCGATGTGAAGGACCGGGGTGCCGGGGTGATCCAGGTCCGGCACCGGCCACTGTAGGCCAACCTTGTCAATGCGCGGGTAGGTGATCCCCTTGTACTGCGTGGCCAGGGAGGCGACCTCGTTAAAGATCTCCTCGGCGGATTCATACTCCATGGCATAGCCCATCTTTTTGGAGAGCTCGGTGAATATCTGCCAGTCCGGCCTCGCCTCACCCGGTGGATCAACCGCCTTCCTCACCCGTTGCACCCGTCGTTCGCTGCAGGTAAAGGTGCCGTCCTTCTCCGCAAAACAGGCAGCCGGCAGCACCACATCGGCCATCTTGGCGGTATCGGTCAAGAAGATATCCTGGACCACCAGGAAGTCCAGCTTCTCCAAGGCCTCAACGGCGTGCAGGGCATTGGGATCGGCCAGCACCGGGTCTTCACCCATGATGATGAGGCTGTGGATCTCCTTGGCATGGATGGCGTCCCAGACCTCGGTGGCCGCCTTGCCGGGGCGCCTGGGGAGTTTGATCTTCCAGGCCTTTTCGTAGCGGTCGAAGATCTCGTCCTTGGAAAGCCCCGAGTAACCGGGCAGGGTGTTGAACAGGGCGCCCATGTCGCAAGCCCCCTGGACATTGTTCTGGCCGCGTAGGGGGTTGACCCCGCCGCCCGCCACCCCCATCTTGCCGCAGAGCATGGCGAGGTTGGCGATGCACTTGACATTGTCGGTGCCGGTGGCGTGGTGGGCAAGGCCCATGCCGTAGTAGATGGCGCACCGCTTACCAGGAGAGGCGTAGAGTTTGGCCACCTCATGAAGCTGCGCCGGGGAGACCCCGGTGATGGACTCCACGTACTCCGGGGTGTACTTCGCGGTGACGATCTCCAGCTCCTCGAAGTTCTCGGTGCGCTCGGCGATAAAGGCCCGGTCGTGCCAACCGTTCTGGATGATCTCCCGCATCATGCCGTTTAACAGGGCGACATCGCTCCCTGGATTGACCCGTACCCAGTGATCGGCCCGATAGGCAAAGTCGGTGCCCCGGGGGTCCACCACAATCAGTTTGGTACCGTTGTCCAGGGCCTGATGCAGTCTCAGGCCGATGGTGGGGTGACCGCTGTCGGCGTTGGAGCCGATCATGAAGATGACGTCCGAATCCTTGATGTCGGCGATGGAGTTGGTCATCGCGCCGCTGCCGAATGAGATGGCCAGACTGGCCACCGTGGGAGCGTGTCAGAGACGCGCACAGTGATCGATATTATTCGTACCGATCGCCGTGCGCATGAACTTTTGCATGATGAAGTTGTCTTCGTTGGTGGCCCGGGCGCAGCTAAAGCCGGCAATGGAGTCCGGACCGTACATGGCCTTCAGATCGAAGAATTTCTTGGCCACGGTGTTCAGGGCCTCTTCCCAGGTGGTCTCGTGGAGGATGCCGTTTCTGCGGATCAGGGGTTTGGTCAGACGATCGCGGTGTTGGACAAAATTAAACCCAAAACGACCTTTGACACAGAGGGCGCCGAAGTTGGGGGCCTGCTCCGGGTCAGCCGTGACCTCCATGATGGTGTTGTTCTTGACCCGCAAGATCATCTGGCAGCCGGCACCGCAATAAGGGCAGGTGGTGCGCACCTCGCGGATCGCCTCGCCAGTCACCGGCACCAGGCACTCCTTCTTGGCCAGGGCGCCGGTGGAGCAGAACTCGGAGCAGCGGTCATTGAAATTCAGCTTGATCCCTTGGGCGCGTCCCTTTGCGTCAAAGGTCGCGGCTGTCAGTTCCAAGGCCTTGTATTCGCAGCTCTTGTGACAGCGCTGGCAGTAGATGCATTTGTTCAGGTCCACCACCAGGGTAGGGTGAGCGGTATAACGGCTGTAGGTAGGGACAGTGCCCATGCCGCTCTTGTTGGGATCGACCTTGTGCTCCATGGCCAAGCGTTTGAAGTCGCAACGCTCATAGGCCGAGCAACCGCAGGAGAGGCAGCGCTGGGCCTCCTTGATGGCCATCTCTTCGGAGAAACCGAGCTTGATCTCGTTGAAGTCCTGCACTGCGGTGGCCGGCGGCCGGGTGGGCATCTTCTCTCTCAGTTTGACCTTGACCCCTTCGAAGTTTCTGAGATCCACGTCGTCAAAGGAGCGGCCGCGGTGGAAATTAAAGCGGCTCTCAGCCTCCTCCTTGACACCCTCCATGACATAACCATGGATGTTTTCGGCGGCCCGGCGGGCCGCGACCACGGTCTGGATGACGGTGCGGGTGCCGGAGACGGCATCGCCGGCGGCAAAGACCCCGTCCAGGTTGGTGAGCGAGGTGCGCACATTGGCGTTGACGCAGTTGGCATCGGAGATATCCAAGGTGCCCACCAGTCTATTCTTGGTGAGCTCCTGATCGGAGAAGGCCCGCTGCCCCAGGGAGTAGAGGAAGGTGTCCACCTGGATGATATTGGTGGAGCCGGGGATGGGCTCCGGGTGACGGATGCCGCGCTTATCCGGCTCGGTGAGTCGCATGCGGATCAACTCCACATCCAAGCCGTCAGCCACCTGCTCGATCTTGACCGGTGAGGCGACCATCAGAAACTGGACCCCCTCATTCTCAGCCTCCTTGACCACCCGTTGGTTGGCGCTCATGCCGGTCCGGGACTTTTGGAAAACCACCGTGACCTCGTCCACTCCCAGCCTGAGCAGGGATCGGGCCGCCTCCAGGGCGATGTTGTTGCCGCCAAAGACCGCGGCCCGGCGGCCAAGCTCCTTGGCCTTGCCCTGGGCCACCAGGCGGAGAAAATCAGTGGCGGCAAAGACCCGGGGCAGGGTGGCGCCAGGGATCTCCAAGGGTTGCGCAGCCCAGGCCCCGACCCCAATGAAGGTGGCGTCAAAGCCTTGGTTTTTCAGGTCTTCCAGGGTAAAGGCATCGCCCCACTTCTGGTTGAACTTGACCGAGATGCCCATGGCCAGGATGGCGTTGGTCTCGTAGTCCAAGACCTTGCGCGGGATCTTGTAGGGGGGCAGGCCGTAGCGGAGCATACCCCCCAGTTTGGGCATGGCCTCGAAGATGGTGACGTCATGGCCCTTGCGGGCCAGGTAGAAGGCAGCGGTCAGTCCCGCCGGACCACCGCCGATCACGGCGATGCGTTTACCGGTGCGCGGTTCGCAGCTGAGTTTGAGGTCGATGTTGTTGCTCATGCACCAGTCAGCCACAAAGCGCTTCAGGTGGTTGATGGAGACCGGCTCGTCCACCAGGATCCTCCGGCATCTGGTCTCGCAGAAGCGAGGACAGACTCGACCCACGGAGAAGGGGAAGGGGTTGCGATCCATGACCAGCCGCACCGCCTCTTCATACTCGCCCTTGGCCACATGGGCGACATACCCTTGCACATTGATCTGACCGGGGCAGGTGAGGTTGCAGGGGGCCTTGCAGTCGCCAAAGTGGGTCTCGGCCAGGATGGCGAGCCGCTCTTGCCGGTGTTTGCTCAGCGCCGGCGAAAGGGTGGTGATCCGCATCCCCTCGTGGATAGGGGTGGAGCAGGCACGCACGAAAGCCGCTGTGCCCTCCACCTCCACCACACACAACTCGCAGGCCTGGTCTGGGGCTTTCCCTTTGACAAAGCAGAGGGTGGGGATCTGGATCTCAGCGCGTTTGGCCGCCTCCAGGATGGTGATCCCCTCCTGGGCGATGAGTTCCTTTCCGTCTATGACTATGTTGACTGACATGGGCTGTTTCTGGTCAAGATTATTTGCTTGCCGCCGGTTTCCACTCCTTCAAGAAGGCCGGGATATGCCCGGCCTCCCGCGGACCGATGGTGATGGTCCACTGGGGCAGTTCCTCTTCCAACTCACCCTTGATGGAGGCGAGATATCCGGGGATCAAGA